>JAYTIA010000464.1:0-4116 GCA_043732145.1 Saprospiraceae bacterium | reverse complement strand
TCAGCGTGCCTTATTTTGTTAAATATTCTCTGGGTGTTGACCAAATCGGCGGTAGATTAATTGATACTTCTCGTTTTTCGCGTATCGCAACTTATCCGCTTTGGAATATTGGTTTGGGTATAAATTTGAACGATTTAGTTTCTCGAAAATATAAAGTCAAATTTGCCGAGCAAAAAAAGAAAATAAGCGAAGCCGAAATGACTTTCAAACGGCAAAAATTGCGTGCAGAAGTCTTGAAACGTTATCAAGAGTTCTTAGCTTCTTTTGAAGTTTTGAAAGTGCGTCTGCAAGCATTAGATGTAGCGGAAGCTAATCGCTCGCAATTGAGTAATTTATTTGCGTTGAATAAAGCGCGGTTTGAAGATTATAATTTGTCCACCAAAACTTTTTTCGACGCTCAAGAATCTAAAGTAAAAGCAGAAGCCGACACGCGCATAAAAAAAATCAGTCTCGAAGAAATGATTGGCGTGAGATGGGAAGCGATTGAATCCATTAAAGCAACTTACGAAGAGAAGAAATAGTTTTCGCTTATATTTCTCCCAATGCGCCCAAAAAAATTTCTAATTTTTTTCGTATCTCCGATTGAGAACAAGTAAAATTATTAGCAATCACCGAAAAAACTAAATTACGTCCGCCAAGCGTTGTTAAATATCCTGAATAAGATTTTACGCGTCGAATAGTGCCGCTCTTGGCACTCAAGCGCGTAGAGAGTGACGGGTAATTTTTCAAAAAGTTTTTTAACGTACCCTTTTCACCCGGACGCGGTAATGTGCCGGCAAATTCTGACGATGAAATACGCAAAATTTGCGCTATTTGATACGCAGAAATACCGTTGCGCGGAGAAAGTCCGGAACCATCTTGCAAAAATAAGCCGCGTGTATCTATACCATGTTCTTTTAGATATTTCAAAATTTCCGTAATACCTTTATCGTTATCGGCAATGCCGGTTTGTTTGAATGCGATAGCGCGCAAAATAGTTTCGGCACATAAATTATTGCTCTCGTGATTGGTATAGGCAATTATTTTTTTCAAATCTTCAGATGACCAAGTAAAAAAAGTAGTGCGCGTCGGGGGTGCAAACGCTTGCAATTGGTGCCGACGTTGCGTTGTTGCTGAATCTGTTACGACTATGCCTGAATCTGTTAGCGATTTACGCAAATGCCAAGCTGTAAAAAGTGCCGGGTCAGGCACAGCACCGAAAACATCTATGTTACGGCTACCGATAGGAAGTGTACCGTTTACAAAACCGGTTTTAGTATAAGGCATCGAAAAAATATTCACGTTATCTCCTCCGCCATCTATAGAAGTCGTATTATTTTGCAAATCAAATTCAGGTACATAAGGGGAAATCGAGTTCATGTAAGGTCGTGTGCCAATTTCCAATTGTTGCTGAAACGTAAGTTTAAACTGATTTTCATTGAAAGTTAAACCGGAAGGTCCTGCACCAAAATAATTGCCGATATCTTCGAAAGGCCAAGTCGGTACTGCCGTTTCATCACTCCAGGCAGAAGCGTCGCCAACAATTTTTCCTTCTATTTTTTTGACGGCGAGTTTGTTTTTTATAATAGTTGTGAGAGAATCCAAAACTTTTTTCATGTTCATCGTCGTATCAAAAGTCGGACTTCCCAACGTCGGATCGCCGTAACCTTTTAGATAAAGATTACCATATAAAACAGAATCTTTTATCATGCCGTCGTATTGCAGTTCTGTTTTAAAACGATAATCGCTGCCAAGAATCGCCATGCCGACAGACGTTGTGACGATTTTTAAATTGGATGCCGGAATTACACTTTTCGTGTCGTTGTGCCGACAAAGTATCTCACCCGTTACAGCATCTTGAACGATAATACCCGCATAACCGAATTGCAAACTCGTATCGCCGGCAAGTTGTTGTGTGGCATTTCGTGCGATTTCTCTTTGAGTGTCGGTATAATTGGATTGCGCAGATGCAATGAAAAATGAAAAGTGAAAAATGAAAAATGAAAAATATTTAAGTTTTTTTTTCATACAGCAAATAATTAAAATTGAGAAAATTTCAATCTTACCGGCAAATAAAATTAAATTTTATCTAAAAAATAAATTAGAAGCAGAATTTTTTAAAATAGTTAAGGCGACATTTTTATTTTTCACTCATAGCAGTTACTTTCAATAAATTTTCTATCGTCATTCTACCTTCATGCTTTATAAAAAGTTTTTTATTTTTACCGTAAATACGAAACATCGGTACACCCGAATAGATAAATTTTTTGCGCATAATGTGCCTGTCATCTTTTAAAATATAGAAATTGGCAGCTATCGTATTTTGAATTTTTACAGAATCATAAGGCGAGAGAAATTGTTTAATGCCCGCGATATTGTGTCCGCTGACTAATAGTAAGTTGACATCTTTAAGTTTTTCGGGTTTTATAAAAATATCTCTCATCTCTGCTTCACAGTATTCACATTTTGTACTGAAATAAAAAAGAATGGTTGCCTTTGAAGTGTCCAACATGCGTGAAGTAAAAACGGTACTGTCGCCGACATTAACAAAACGCAAAAAAGTTAAGGTGTCAGACTCAACGATTGGATTAATAACGCTCATAGTAGAATCTTGACCTTTCAAGGAAAAAAAAGACAACAAAAATACTATTGTAAACACTCGGCTCATAGTTGAAGTATTCATTGTAACAGTGATTTAATAGTTACTTAATTTAATACGTTGAATTAAAAAAATGTTTGGTGAATTCAAGTTTCAAGTGCAACAAGTTAATAAATCAAATTTTGTCTTTAAAAACTGTAAAGGTGAATAGAACCCGAGTGTTTTTCTCGGTCTGTTGTTAAGTTTTATTTCAATGTTGCGAATGTACTCCGAATCATACAAATCGAAACTTGTTTTTTTCGGAATGTACTGTCTGATAAGTCCGTTGGTATTTTCGTTCAAGCCTCTTTCCCAAGAAGAATAAGGGTGGGCAAAGAAGAAATCGCAACCCAGCAGTTTTTTAATATTGCCGTAATCCGCAAACTCCGTTCCGTTGTCGGCTGTAATGGAAGTGACTTTAAAAGGCAGATTTTGAATTAAAGTCTTTAATGCTTCCGTAACAGCTTCATCCGTTTTATTAGGCAATTTGACAATTGATGTGTGTTTGGAAACACGTTCTACAAGTGTTAAAATCGCTCCTTTATGATCTTTACCGATAACGGTATCTATTTCGCAATCGCCGATGCGTTCTTTGTTATTAATAATATCCGGTCGCAATTCAATAGAAGTTTTAGGCTCTTTTGCCGCTTGTGCTTCTATAAGTGATCGCTTTTCATACGTATTCTTCCTTTTTTGTCGCCGGTTGTGCTTGCGACGTAAACAGGAACACCAAGTAAATGTTTTTTCTTTTTGTTCGTCTTTATCGGTAATTACCGCTTCCCGACGCTTTTGTTCTTGCTTTTCTTCTTTTTGACGGCTGTAAATAAAACGATAAATGGTTTCGCGGCTCACCATCTTTTCAGATGCCAAACCGGCTGTGCCAACTATTTGCTCCGGACTTAAATGGTCTCTAAGACCGATTTCTATGTCCGCTTTTATAGCCTCAGTTAATTTGTAAGCGGTGCGGCGGATTTGTTTGTATTCAAATCGACGTTGAGCTTCTTCCGCTTCGTATTTGCCGCCTGCGCTGTTGCGTTCTATCTCGCGACTGATACAGGATTTGCTTACGCCAATGGACGAAGCTATTTCTTTTTGTCCGCGCCCTTGCTTAAGAAGTACTTGAATTTCGTATCTTTGTGCAAGGGTCAGTTGGTGGTACTTGTGCATCTTTAATCTTTTAGCGAAGTAAAGGTAAGTACTTTCTTACTGACCTCTTTTTTCGCCTAAAAGTTGCACTTCAAATTTGAATCTAAGTTTCGTGCTGTCGGTTTACTCCGATGTTTCAGAAATTTAATCCGATAAAATGGATTTTAATTAAATTACAATTATAAAAATCATAGTTTTTTAGATGCTAATAAAAAAAATCGCGTAAAGAAAAATTAATTTCTCTACGCGATTTTTATATTAACTGTCACTTGACGACTGTCAATTAAAGTAATACTCAATCTGTAAATGACCTTTGTATGATTCGTTTTTGAGACCCGTTTCTAAAACATAAA
>JAYTIA010000463.1:0-4116 GCA_043732145.1 Saprospiraceae bacterium | reverse complement strand
AACGCCGTTATCGAAACTGTAGCGATGCCGACTTTGAACGTCATTCCGATGCAAATTGAACAACTGTTTATAAATCTTCTCAACAACGCTTTAAAATTCAGTAAGCCGGACATCCCGCCGCTCATCAAAATTGATTGCGACATTGTAGAAGCTAAAGATTATCCGGCACTAAAAACCGAACCCGATAAAAAATTTTACAAAATTTCCGTATCGGACAATGGTTTGGGTTTTGAGCAACAGTATGCGGAAACGATTTTCAATATTTTTAATCGTTTGCAAACTACAATTGCTTATAAAGGTACCGGAATTGGCTTATCTATTTGCAAAAAAATTGTCGAAAATCATCATGGTTTTATTACTGCTCAAGGTATGATTGATAAAGGTGCCACTTTTTTTGTTTTTCTTCCGTCCCAAACTCCTGTATAAATAATAAACAATGAATAATCTTGCTAAACATTAATTGTTCATTGTTCATTATTCATTGTTTATCATACTGCCCGAATAATTTGTGAGAGATATTCAATATACACACTTTATGAGTTGTAAATATTATAAAAATTTTAGTGTGGTAATTATACAAATTATTTAAAAAATTGTGTAATACTCGTTTTTTCATGCCCACCTACCTTTGTGTCGTTGTGGAAATTACTCCATACTTAAATTTAAACAAAATGGCAAATACATCAAATTCGGACAAAACTTCCGATAAATCTGAACACTCAAAATCAGGTTCAGGTTCAGGTTCAGGTTCTAATTCCGGTTCAAGTTCAGGATCTAAATCAGGATCTAAATCTTCTGCTGAAGGTCACCGCAGAGCGGCATCGCACCACGAATCTGCTGCTAAACACAACCATGAAGCTGCTGATCATCATGAATCCGGTAATTCGGATAAAGCACATGAAAGTGCCTCAAAAGCTCGCGGACATCATTCAATGGCAGGCGAAGAACAAGACGAAGTGTCTAGAGGTCACGCCGGTGGTAGAAAATCGAAAAACAACGATTAGTATTTTTCTTAAAAAGTTTAGAAAAGTGATTTATCCCGGGTTTTCTGTAATGGAAAACTCGGGATTTCTTTATTAGTGAATGATGAATGATGAATGATGAATGAGTTTTTTTTCGGTTCATCGTTCATTTTTCATCATTCATCATTATTTAAAGTGGTAATCATGTAATTTTTTTCAAAAATTATGTAACTAATACCTACCAAAACACCTGCAACTTTGTGTCATTAATTAATCATAAGCTAAATTATAAATTATGACAAGCAAGAATCATTTTAAACAGGCTGCGTTTTTAACACTCATATTATGTGTAAGTTTATTCGCAATAACTTCGTGCGACAACACACCAAAAGCGGATAATAAAGGTAATAGTAGCAGTACTAGTTCTGATACTAGAACAGTAGGCGCAATAAACAATGAAGTTAGAGTTGACACTGCCGCTAATAAAGCAAGGGATGCACAGTTTGTAGTCAATGCTACAAACATTAATTTAGAAGAAATTAAATTAGGAAAATTGGCACAAACAACCGGTAAAATGGCAGATACAAAAGGTTTGGCAAAAATGATGGTAACTGACCATACTAAAGCTTTAGCAGAATTAACAGCATTGGCTCAAAAAAAGATGTTGACTGTTCCGACTGAACCAACTACTGCCGCTATGGATGCTTATAAAGATTTAAGCACTAAAAAAGGCATGATGTTCGACAAAGACTATTGCGATAAAATGGTCAACGGACATAAAGATGCTATTGCACTTTTTGAAAAAGCTTCAAATGAATCGACGGACTCGGATATTAAACAATGGGCAAATAGTATGCTTCCCGGTTTACGTATGCATCTTGAACATTCATTGATGTGTCAAAAGGAATGTGATAATATGAAAGAAGGCAATAAAATGAAAGAAGGTGATAAAATGAATAAATAGGTTCAACAATAAAAAACAAATAAAGTCTGCCGGTACGGTTAATTATTTTTTTGCCTAAATGTCTTTCTTTTAAAGCGAATATCGATTTATATTTAACGCAAAAGATAGGCCGTTATGAACATAAAATAATAACTCTACCTGCAGACTTTATTTGTTTGTCATTCCTTATTATTCACATTACACAATTGGTTTTAAAAAAGGCAATTTTCTCGAGCATCGGGAATAATTGCTTTTTTCTTTTTATTTCTCTTTAAATTCATTTTTTTTTTTTATCATTGTGGTTTAAAAAAACTTGCCAAATCACACACCGATTTGTTTCGTTTTTGCATCTATATTATCAATTAAGAATTAAGAATTAATTTTTTAATCTTAATTTTTAATTCTTAATTTTTAATTTTTAATTAACTATGTCTCATTATTTTCGGATGGCAATTGCCGTTACTTATATTATTATGGGTATCATTTTTCTATCGACAAATGCCGGAGAGATATTATTTGGAAAAAAAATTTTAGGTTTATTGTTGGGCGGTCTTTTTATCATTTATGGTGGGTTCCGTTTTTATCGCGCACAGCAAAGATGGGATAAAAACAGTTGGGAAAAATAAATTTTAAGGAGAAATAAAATTTAAAATGAAAATGAAATATTTTTGTTTTTTAGGGCTTGGATTATTATTTGTATTTTCAAGTTGCAGGAATAATAATAAAAAAGATAACACCGATTTCGATACTCCCATATCGGGCAGTATCAATTTATCGGTTGACGAAACCTTGCGTCCGATTGCAGAAGCACAAGTCAATGTTTATACGCACACTTATCCCGGAACAAAAATCAATGTGCATTATCGGCCTGAAAATCAATGTATTGAAGACCTGATAAACGATAGCAGTCAAGTTATTTTTTTGGGAAGAGCGTTAACGGAGAAAGAGAACAAAGTATTTTTGCAGAAAAATTTTGCACCACCCTCTCTAAAAATAGCAACCGATGCCATCGCGCTTGTTCTAAACAAAGCAGATAAAGATACGATAATGACAATGGACAAAATCGGTCGCATTTTAAGAGGTGAAGACAAAAATAAAACTATCGTATTTGACAATCCACAATCCGGCACGGTGAATTATGTCACAAATAAATTTGGTTTGGATAAAATGCCTAAAAATGTTTTTGCCGCAAAATCTAATTTGGATGCGGTAAAATATGTTTCTGAAAATGCGAATACAATCGGTATTATAGGTTGGTGTTGGATAAGTGACACCGACGACCCGATAACAACAAAAATTCTTTCGGCAGTTAATTTAGTAAATGTTGTAAGTTTAGACAGTCTTTCAAAAGGTGAAGCGTTTAAACCGTATCAAATAAATTTAGCGCAAAATAAATATCCGCTATCGCGTGAAGTTTATATTATTCCGAAGGAAACGCGCATGGGTTTAGCAATGGGATTTGCTACCTTTGTGCACGGTGCTATCGGGCAAACAATTATGTTAAAATCCGGTATCTTGCCGGCTGAACAACAACCACGCGATATTCAGATTGTCACTAAACCGGTTAATTAGTTGGTTCGTTACTTAGTAATGTTGATTGTTGACGAGCAATGAAAAAACTTTTAACTAATCACCCATTACTAATTAACCAGTTATCAATCAACATTAACAATTAACCACTAACAATTAACAATTATTTAAAGACACTTTTCTTTTAAATTTCGTCTACATAGGTATAATAAATTCTTCTTGATAAAGAGGGGACCAAACAAATTTTAGCAAACAGCGTTATAAACCATATTTTAATTATTAAAAGTTGCTCTTAAGTATGAAACAATTCATTTTTTTGTTTACACTGACATTTATTTCATGGACAGTTCAGGCACAAACTAAATTAGATGACGCTCAAAAGCTCATCACGAATGAAAATTATAATGGAGCAAAAAAATTGCTCGAAGATTACATTGCCGAAGGTAAAGACATTACCCGCTTAGGTGAAGCCTATTATATGTTAGGCGATGTAAATTATAGAAATTTAATTGAAAGCAATCCTGCCGGCGCTATGACAGCAGCACGTGAGCAATTCGAAAAAGGTTTGACTCAGTTTAAAAACAATCCTTACTGTTTGGTAGGCATGGGAAAATTATTACTCGATGCTAAAAACACTAAAGAAGCTGCAAAAACTTTCGATCAAGCTATTCGATCTTCGCG
>JAYTIA010000462.1:0-4125 GCA_043732145.1 Saprospiraceae bacterium | reverse complement strand
GCACAAAAGCAGGTTTAGATTATACATATTCACGCGCTCCTATTTATTTTTCTCCATTTAAAAACGTCGTGAAAAACGAGAAAATTGGAAAATATTTGAAACTCATCACCGATTTTCATTTCAATCCGATTCCGAATACTTTTGGTTTTAATACGGTTTTAGACAGGCAACTCAACTCTATTACCTACCGTTTTTCCGGAGAACAAGAAGCAACGAATACTTTTTATCAACGGCGTTACACTTGGGACAGGAATTACACGATGCAATGGGATTTGACGCGCTCACTGAAACTCAATTTCGATGCAAGAAATAATTCTATCATTGATGAACTGAATGATTTTACGCTTACCGGAAATCCGACACCCGAAGCAGATAAAAATAAATATCTTTTAAATAATTTAAAAAATTTTGGACGTACAAAACGCTACGATCAAAACGTAAACTTGAATTGGACGGTGCCATTCAAAAATATTCCGTTCATGGATTGGGTCAGCGTGCGGGCAACTTATGGTGCGACATATGGTTGGGAAGCATTTTCTTACAATCCTTCCAATGATAATCAAGAAGGCTATAATTTTAAAGCGATTGGTAACAACATTAACAACAAACAAAACAAGCAAGTTAATGCCGATTTAAGTTTTGATAATTTGTACAATCAGTTTAAATACTTACGCAAAATCCAAACGCCGATTTTTGCACCTGCCGGCACACCGAAACCGAAAACAAAACGTGGTAGCAGTGCGGCAAAAGATTCGACGAATTTAAATTCGGAAACACCATTAACAAATAGATTAAACAAAGCTAAAAAAGTAAAAGGCGATAAAGAATACGAACCGTTGTTGGTAGAAAAAATATTTATTCGTCCGTTACTCACGATACGCAAAGCAAGTTTCAGTTATAACGAACAAAACAATTCGTATGTGCCCGGCTTTACGCCACAAGCCGGTTTGTTCGGTATGCAAGATTTGCGTGCACCGGGTTGGGATTATGCGCTTGGTTTTAGATCTGCTGATGATGATTGGCTCGATCAAGCACGCCGCAACAATTGGATTTCAACCGATATTCGACAAGTGCGTCCGTCATTGAATGGTACGACCCAAACACTCACGGCGCGTCTTTCGCTCGAACCTTTCACAGATTTTAGAGTAGATTTAGATTTAGCGAAAAATGTAACCAAGAATCGTTCTGTTGAATTTAGAAATCAATCGGAAACGCCTAGTATAGATAGTATTCTCGGCGCGAATCGTTTAGAAGATGGTTCTTACACGATTTCTTATTTACCGATCGGTACTTTTTTCAAACCTGACTCTGCCGTATTTAATCAATTCGATAAAAATCGGATAATTATATCCAATGCACTCAACCCGAACGGCGCGGCGCATCCGTATAACTTAGGTTATAAAACCGGTTACGGGTCAACCAATCAAGATGTTTTGGTGCCCGCATTTATTGCGGCGTATTCCGGCAAAGACGCGAAAAATTTTAAAACGAGCGATCTATTTAATCAAATACCGCAATTTAATTGGCGATTAAGTTACGGCGGTTTAGCAAAATTGCCGGGTTTACGTGATATTTTTAACAGCATTAACATCACACACGGTTATAAATCAACACTAACCGTCAATTCTTACAAAAGCGATCAATATTATGTCACCGGACAAAGTACGCCGCAAAAAGAATCGCCGAATGAATATTATTCGCAGTATGATATACCAACAGTTGTTATCAGTGAGCAGTTTCAACCCTTACTTGGTATTGATGTAAGTTTGAAATCGGGTGCCATCATTGGCATTAACTACCGAAAATCGCGCAATTTGGCTTTAAGTTTGAGTGATTCGCGCTTGCAAGAAACGCACACAGAGGCACTTACCTTCAAATTCGGTCATCGTTTAAAAAACGTTTACATTGCTTTCTTAGATTTCAATTTGGAAAAAAAGAAACCGACGAAGAAAAATACAGCAAAACCGAGCGAAGATCCAAATGCAGTTGTTGATCCAAATGTGAAGAAAAAGAGAACGCCAACCGTGCGCAAAGGCAATGACTTAGTTTTAAATTTCGATTTAACGCTGCAAGACGATCATTCCGATAATAGACAATTAGGTCAAGGCATTGTCGTGCCGTCACGTGGTTCAAAAACATTCCGCATTTCGCCATCTGCCACTTATACCGTCAATAAACTTTTAGATTTGCGTTTTTATATTGATTATAACCAACTCATTCCATACACGAGTGCTTCGTTCCCGTCAACGACGGCATCGGGCGGGTTTGTGATTACTTATAAATTGCAATAATAATAAACAATTGAATTGACCGTTGATAATGAAAATTATAGCTGTCAGTACGCAAGTTGAGACAATACAAAAACGCGCATAGAAATTTATTTTTCATGCGCGTTTTTATTTTATCATCTACAACCATCAATTATCAATTATTCTTTTTAATTTCGCTTCTATAATTTTTCTTTGAAAACCACATAGGCTCATAGATGACATAATTCCCATAAGTTTTCATTTTTCATATTAACTTTTTCATTTTCAAATATAATGAAACGACGTTTATTTCTTTCTAACTCATCAAAAGCAATTAGCGGATTAGCTTTGATGAATACTTTGCCGACTACTCGAAGCTTCGGTAAAAGCAATTTTATGGGTGCGAATGATAAAATTCGCGTGGGTGTTATCGGCTGTAAAGGCATGGGTTGGAGCGATACCAAATCATTCATGAAAATGCCGCAAGTTCAAATTGTTGCTTTATGTGATGTGGACAACAATGTATTGAACGAACGCAACGCCGAACTGGAAAAACTCACGGGTAAAAAAGCCGTTACTTATGGCGATTACAGGAAACTTTTAGACAATAAAGACATTGATGCCGTTATCATCGGTACACCGGATCATTGGCACGCTTTGCCGATGATTCACGCTTGCGAAGTCGGCAAAGATGTGTATGTCGAAAAACCTTTGGGCAGAACGATTGAAGAATGTAACGTCATGCTCGCCGCCGCAAGAAAATATAATCGTGTCGTGCAAGTCGGACAATGGCAACGCAGCGACAAACACTGGCAAGATGCAATTGATTTTGTGCGTTCCGGCAAATTAGGAAAAATCAGAACGGTAAAAACTTGGGCGTATCAAGGTTGGATGAAAAATACGCCTGTAAAACCGGACACGCCTGTTCCTGCCGGTGTTGATTATAATATGTGGCTCGGTCCCGCGCCCAAACGTCCGTTTAACGAAAATCGCTTTCATTTTAATTTTCGTTGGTATTGGGATTATGCAGGCGGATTAATGACGGATTGGGGTGTGCATATTATTGATATGGCGTTATACGGTATGGATGCAAAAGGTCCAAAATCGGTGATGGCTTCCGGTGGAAAATTTGCGTATCCGGATGGTGCGATGGAAACGCCGGACACACTGCAAGCGATTTATGAATTTGACGGTTACACCATGATTTGGGAACATGCAAACGGTATTGATGGCGGACCTTACGGCAGAAATCACGGTGTAGCTTTCATCGGTAACAACGGAACGCTTGTAGTTGACAGAGTCGGTTGGGAAGTTATTCCGGAAAAAACCGATGGCAAACCGCGAATGGAAGTTGTGCCGCTTATAAAAGGCGTCGGCGGCGGTTTAGATTTTCATACCAAAAATTTCGTAGATTGTATGTCGTCTCGCGCAAAACCTAATGCTGATATTGCGATTGCGCAAAATACCGCATTAAATGCGTCTTTAGGAAATATAGCTTATCGCGTCAACAGAAAAATTTTTTGGGATGCCGGTACGCAACAAATTATCGGTGATAAAGAAGCGAACCATTTAACGAAAGCGCATTACCAAAATGGGTGGAGACTTAGTTAATTGCCAATTGACAATTGACAATTAAAAAATGAAAATCTTTTTTGAAAAAATAAAAATGCGTAAAGAAAATAAATTTTTTCACGCATTTTTATTTTTTAACCCTCCGTTGACAATTGTCAACTGTCAATTAAAATCTTACGCTCGCACTCAACATAAAATGCTGTCTCGCTTGCGGATAAAATCCGGCATAATTAATAAAACCGTTGCCTTCACTGCGTACATAAGGATCATTTATCGTCGGATTTGAACCGGCGTAAGTATAGCG
>JAYTIA010000461.1:0-4127 GCA_043732145.1 Saprospiraceae bacterium | reverse complement strand
CGTTTGGTTATTTTTTTGATGGCAATAACGGCAAAATGTGGAACGGACGCGATACTGTGCACGGACAAAATAAGGGTGATATGCGCGACAAACTTAGTAAACCGGCACCGGATTTTGAAAAATTATTTGGCGGCATAATGCCTTTAGACGGGATGAAAAATTTTGGCGACATGGATTCAATGATACAACGCTCATTCGGTTTTCTTTTTGACGGAAATAAAATGATGCCTTTTGGCGCCGCCGGCGATTCGATTCAAATGAATCAACTCAATAAACTTTTCGGCAATATGGATCTCGGAAAACTTATGGAAGGTGATATGTTTAAAAATTTCGGCGATTTAAATATGGATAAAATGCCGCGTGTTGCACCCGAAGATAATTCTAAATCAAAGAAAAATTTTAAGAAAAAAGATAAATACAATACGGAATCTTTATAATTGACAATTGTCAATTGTGAGTTATTTTTTTTTGCCAATTGTCAACTGTACATTATTAACTATTTACGCTTTCCCTTTCTTAATCGTCAATTCAATTTGACCGCAGTGGTGAGAACTGTGATTCAATGTAAATGACATCATACTGAGCAGAGTTTGATCGCCGAAAGGAGTCGAAAAAACGGTATCTACTTCATTGTCAGGCATTTCACGTACAATTTTTTGCATCAAATCGAAACCGCTATCAACGAACTGTTTAGTTTCCGCCAAATCAAACGCATGACCCGGATCTGCCGGAACACGTAAAGTTTGTGGTTGAAAATTCATACCCGTTTTAAAACCAATATGCGCTAAAGAGTGCATCGCTTCACCGATATGGCGCATATAAAAACCGGCAGTTGCAGATTCGGGAGAAATTCTGAACAGAGAGTTTTCAGGTGTTAATTTATTCATCAAGACATCAACTTTTTTCTTATTCAGGTTGATAAATTCAATAATTGCGTACTGTTTGGTAGTCATTTTATATTTTTTTAATAAAAATAAATAGAACCGGATGCAAAACTAACATTTTTTAACAAAAACTAATTCTGATTGTCGGGATTTTCAAACTTTTTTCGTTGATATTGCGTTTAAAATTTATGGCTAATTTGAATTACGAAAACAAAAAAATAATTCCCGATAATGACCCCACGGCAGAAAGCCGAAAGAAGGATCATATCGAATTGGCTTTTCGCTCGCGCATTACTCAATTAGACACGCGTTTTTATTACGAACCTTTTTTGTCGGCACACCTGACCATCGCAGATATTCCGTCAGTAAATTTTCTGAATAAAACGTTTCGTGCACCGATGTGGGTTAGCAGTATGACCGGTGGTACGGAAAAAGCGCGCATTATTAATAAAAATTTAGCGCGTGCTTGCGGCGAATTTGGTTTTGGTATGGGACTCGGCTCTTGTCGCCAACTTTTATACAGTGATGAATTTCTATCCGATTTTGATGTGCGGCAATTTATGGGCAACGAAATTCCTCTTTTTGCCAACCTAGGTGTTGCACAAATTGAAAAACTATTTGAACAAAAAGAAATTGAGCGTATTGATATTCTTTTAAAAAAATTAAACGCCGATGGTCTCATCGTTCATGTTAACCCGTTACAAGAATGGTTGCAACCGGAAGGAGATAGGTTTTTGCACCCGCCAATTGAAACAATTAAAAAACTTTTAAACATTGCTCAATTTCCGGTAATAGTAAAAGAAGTAGGGCAGGGATTTGGACCGAAAAGTATAAAAGTACTTTTGCAATTACCCATCGCAGCATTGGATTTAGCCGCCGCCGGCGGCACTAATTTTGCCAAGTTGGAACTTCTCCGAAGGAGCGAAGAACAACAAAATTTATTCAATGCTGTCGCACAATTAGGTCATACTGCCGAAGAAATGGTGAATTGGATAAATTTTACGCACGAAACCCTTAATCTTAACATACAATGCCGCCAAATTATTATTTCGGGCGGCATCACCGATTTTCTTGACGGTTATTACCTTACTCAAAAAATAAAAATACCTGCCGTGTATGGTCAAGCCTCCGCTTTTTTAAAATATGCGCAAGGTGATTACAGCGTGTTACAAAAATTTATATCTTCGCAGTTGGAAGGATTGGCTCTGGCTTATGCTTTCTTAAAAATTCGTTAATTGGTAATTGGTTAATTGGTTAAGTGGCTTCTGAGTCAGAATTTTCAAAATTACCGGAATTTATAGAATGTAAGAAATGAAATTATTTCTTAAATAAAGTACCCATTCCGGAAATTTTAAAATTTTGAAAATTCTGATTCAGAAACCAATCATTAATCATCCAATCACCGTTAAACCAATTAACCAATCAACCAATTTATGACCTTTAGTATTACCCTTATTATTATTATCGTAACTTGTATTGTTTCCTATTTAGGTTTCAATGACATAAGTTTTTTCAACCGATACAGCCATCAACCGTATATGGAAAATCGGTTTAAAGAATACTATAGGTTATTAACTTCCGGATTTTTACACGCCGATTTCATCCATCTAGGCATGAATATGTACGTTTTTTGGAATTTCGGTAGATATATTGAAATAGAATTTACCGAAAATTTCGGATTGGTTATAGGTAAGATACTTTATCTTTTTCTTTATGTTTCAGCCATCATTGTCGCCGATATTCCGACAATGCGCAAGTTTAAAGATTTTTCCGGTTATTCAGCCGTCGGTGCTTCGGGCGCTGTATCTGCTATTTTATTTGCATTTATCGTTATTCAGCCTTGGGCAACTTTAACTTTAATGTTTTCTATTAATATGCCCGCTATTTTATTGGGTGTTTTATATTTAGCTTACGAACAATGGGCAGGACGCAACAAAAATGATAATATAGGGCATGATGCACATCTCATGGGTGCGTTTTACGGTATGCTTTTTATTTTTATCACGCGTCCGAGTTCTTTATTAGAGTTTGTAGATATACTATTGCATCAATCACCTTATTGGAATTAATTGTTAATTATTTATTATTAATGCTCAGTTGTTATTCATTAATTACCAATTCAACATTAACAATGAACCATTAACAATTAACCATGTTCTATATTCTATCAAAGCTATTCGGATTTATTTCTTATCCAATAAACTGGATTTTATTTTTGTTGATTTACGCAGTCTTTACAAAAAAACCGCGACGAAAGCAAAATGCAATTGTTACTGCCTTGTTTATATTGTTTGTAATGTCAAATCCGTTTATTTCTAATCGTATATTTCGCGCTTATGAATATCCGGAAGTAAATATGAACACATTGCGCGATACTTTTGATATAGGTATTGTATTAGGCGGGTTTACGGATTTTAATGTATATCCGGTAGATGATCGTTTAAATTTTTCTTCAGCTGTGAATCGTTTAACCGACGTGCTTGTTTTATATAAAAGGGGGTTGCTGAAAAAAATACTAATTTCAAGCGGTGACGCACCCTTTCAACTTATTAAACAGAAAGAGTCTGAAGAGGCGAAAAAATTTCTGCTCGAAATCGGTGTGAGTGAACACGACATCATCATTGAATCTAAATCTCGTAATACTTATGAAAATGCCAAGTTTACAAAAGAAGTTTTAGACAAGCAATTTCCGAATGCGCGTTGTATGCTGATTACTTCTGCTTTTCATTTGCCGCGTGCTAAACGCTGTTTCGATAAAATCGGACTAAAAACTTTTCCTTTTCCCGCACATTTTTTTGCCGAAAAATTAACAGCTTCACCGATTTCTTATATTTCGCCGGATGTACAAACTTTTGCAAAATGGCGGGATGTAACGAGAGAGTGGTTCGGACTTTTGATGTATAAATTACAGGGATACATTTAATAAATGACAATTAATAATTGAGAATTTTTTTTGAAAATATTTTTTTTTGAAAATTTTTATGAAAAAACATTTCTATTTAGTATTACTATTATTTAATTTTATTTTAGCACAAGCGCAAACTTGGCAAAATAAAGTACATGAAACTGTTTTTAAAAATATCGGTGAAAAAAATTTAGCCGATATAATTGTGTATTTCAAACAACAAGCTGATTTGTCCGGCGCGGATATTTTAGAAACAAAAGAAGAAAAAGGCGCATTCGTGTTCCAAAAACTTACTGCAACTGCTGAGCAATCACAAGGTCGTGTTGTGGCGTTTTTAG
>JAYTIA010000460.1:0-10597 GCA_043732145.1 Saprospiraceae bacterium | reverse complement strand
TTTTAAGTTCAATCGGCAATCCATTTTTCCGGTGGGATGGATGTATATTTTTGCAGTTTGGTTGATTATTATTGTGTGGGTGCGTAAAATAGCTAAATAGTTGTTAATGGTTAGTTGTTAATGGTTAATTGCTGATTATTAATTTACTCAATACACTAACAGGAATTAATCATTAACAACTAACCATTAACCATTAACAACTAACCATTAACCATTAAAGTGCAACCATTTTTTTTCTGCTTCTTTGAGTGTTTCGGGCGTACCAATATCGCACCACGCATCACCGATGTGATTGAAGCCCATAATTTTATATTTGCCGCAAATTTTTAAGTACCAATCAATAATCGTGAAATAATCTTCAGGTGGAAAAGTTTTAAAAATTTTCGGGTTAACGACGTGAAAACAACTGAACGAATACATATTTAACGCCGAAGTATTTCTACCGATAATTAATTTTTTTTGTTTGAGATTCAGCCAACCGCACATTCGCATTCTTTCATCGTGCAACATATATCGGCTCGTGTCGCGTTTTTGAACAGCGTAAGTAACGGCTGCTTTACTTTTCAAATGTGCATCCAGCATTTTATTCAAATCAATCGTGCTTAAAATATCGGCATTGCAGATAAAAAAAGGTTGTCCGTCATCAAAAAACCAAGCTGCTTTTTTTAATCCGCCACCGGTTTCTAAAGGTTTTTCTATTTCGTGCGATGTTTCAATCCGAATACCGAAATTATTTTTTTCTTTTAAAAACGCCTGAATTTTTTCCGAAAAATGATGCGTATTGATAATAATTTCCGTTACACCGAATAAATCAATAAGTCGGCAAATATTTATTTCCAAAAGCGATATGCCGTTTATTTCCACTAATGCTTTCGGTCTATCTAAAGTTAAAGGACGTAAACGTGTGCCGAGTCCGGCGGCGAAAATCATACATTTCATATCGGTTAGTAGGTTAGTCGGTTGGTCGGTTAGTCGGTTAGTCCTGAAATTTTGACTAACCGACTAACCGACTAACTGACTAATCATTTGCAAAGTTTTCAAATTCCTTGTTGTTGCTTTTACTTTTAATTTCGTTTCAAAAAAATTATTGGAAAGTTTTGTGTTACCGTAACCGTTTTCGACTTTCATAAAAATTGTTTTATCGAGTAGTGTAAAAGTATCCGGTGCAAAAAGCGCAACATCAATTTTTTTCACGTGTTCAACATTCGGTATTTCGGATAAAAAAGTAAAATATAAACGCGGATCATCTTTGTCGGAAAGGGTTTCGGTGTTTTTTAAAAACGGATTATTATCAAGTGCGTTTTTAATTTCGTCCGTCGTTAAAACTAAAACAGGTATCTGAAAACCATACTGTGCTAAAATTTTTTCTTCAATTTTCTTCTCCATCAATTTCGTGTCCGACTCTTCCGTAGAAAAAATAACATTACCGCTTTGTATATAGGTTTTCACGTCTGAAAAACTCAAATTTTCAAATAAGATTTTTAAATCCGACATCAAAATTTTTTTTTGCCCGGAAACATTGATGCCGCGAAGTAGAGCGATGAAAACCATAATTTTAGTCGGTTAGTTGGTTAGTCGGTTAGTCGGTTAGTCGGTATTTTAATTTTTTAACTAAAAGACTAACTGACTATCCGACTAAAAGACTAAATCAATGAAGAAAATGTCTAATCCCCGTCATTACCATTGATAAATCATTTTCATTACAATAGTTAATCGAGTCTTGATCTTTGACGGAACCGCCGGGTTGAATAATTGTAGTGATGCCGGCTTTGTGTGCAATTTCGACGCAATCCGGAAAAGGAAAAAAAGCTTCCGATGCCATGACAGAGCCGTGCAAATCGAAACCGAAATGTTTTGCTTTGTCGAGCGCGTGTTGAAGCGCATCCACGCGCGAAGTTTGCCCGCAACCCATTGTAATGAGTTGTCTGTTTTTCACGATAGCGATTCCATTCGATTTCAGATGCTTGACACAAATATTGGCGTATAGTAAATCTTTAATTTCGTGTTCAGTCGGACGTTTAGTCGTCACGAATTTTAAATCTTTTACAGTTTCGGTGCGCAAATCAGAATCTTGCTGTACAACGCCGTTCAATAAAGTTTTGAAAGATTTTGCTTGTTGCGTGAAGTTTTTCACGCGCACGACAATGCGTTGTTTTTTTGCACACAAAACCGCAAGTGCATCCGCATCAAATTCGGGTGCGAGCAATACTTCGTAAAAAAGTTTAGAAATTTCTTGTGCCGTTGCGATATCCACTTTTCTGTTACAAACCAAAATGCCGCCGAAAGCAGAAATCGGATCAGAAGCTAAGGCAGCTTCCCATGCTTCAAGTAAAGTTTTTTTAGTGGCGACACCACAAGCGTTGGTATGTTTCAAAATAGCGAAAGTCGGTGCGTCATCTTTAAATTCAGTTATTAAACGCATGGCAGCATCAACATCCACAAGATTATTAAAACTCAAAGTTTTTCCGTTCAAAATATCGAAAATATCATTGATGTTGCCGAAAAACTGTGCCGCTTGATGCGGATTTTCGCCGTAACGCAAAGAGTCGGCGTGTTGCAGCGATTTTTTGAAAATTTGTTCCGTCGGTGCGCCTTCTGTATGATTTGCGAACCAATTAAATATCGCACTGTCGTAATGACTTGACACGTTAAAGGCTTTCAAAGCCAAAATTTTTCTGTCGGCGAGTTCAGTGAAACCGTTTTTTTCTATCAACAAATTTAAAAAACCGGGGTATTCGTCCCGGTGCGGAACAACCACTACATCATTAAAGTTTTTTGCCGCTGCACGAATCAAAGAAATACCGCCGATGTCAATTTTTTCGATAATATCTTCTTCATTTTGTGTTGTCGCAACGGTTTCTTCAAACGGATATAAATCAACGATGACTAAATCAATTTCCGGAATGGCATATTGTTCTAATTGCGCGGCATGATTTTCTCCGCGTCGCGCCAAAATGCCGCCGAAAATTTTCGGGTGCAAAGTTTTTACGCGCCCATCCAAAATACTCGGATAAGTTGTGAGCGTTTCAACTGCTTCAACTGGCACACCCAAATTTTCAATAAATGACTGCGTACCGCCGGTAGAATAAATTTTTACTTTTAAACGGTTTAATTCTTCGACAATCGGTGCTAAACCATCCTTATAATACACAGAAATGAGCGCAGATTTAATTTTCTTTTTGTACATAATTTTTAGCTTTGAGCCATGAGTTTTTAGCTTTGAGCAATCAGCCGTGAGCTTTGAGCAACAAGCTTTCAGAATTTTAAGCCGCAAAGATAAACGGACGCGATGAAAATATTTAGATGAGACAGGTTTAATTTGATGATTAAAGAGCATAACCAACTGCACAAAATCCGTTAAACGGCATTTCTGATATAAATTTGTTAATAACAAAAAAAAATAACTTAAAATGTTAATAAAAATACACTTTAGTTGTAAAAGTTAAATAAAGAGATTACCTTTGTTAAAGTGTTCATTAAAGTTGTTGTTGAAGGTAACTGTTTTTTGCTTTTAATTTTGTTTTATCAGCCTATTCAAGTATTTCTTCTTCTTTCTGCTTTCATGCCTTCACAAGTTTTAGTTCAATTTTTTTTTATTCAATTTTTTATTAGATGAACATTTTTGTTGCAAAACTCAATTTTAGCACCGACGATGACGGGCTACGTGAGGTTTTTGAAAAATTCGGTACAGTTGATACCGCAAGTATTATTAAAGACCGTGAAACAGGTCGTTCAAAAGGTTTCGGTTTCGTTGAAATGGCAAATGCTGCTGAAGCGAAAAATGCTATCGCTGCTCTTGATAACACAGAGTTAGATGGTAGAACAATAGTTGTTAAAGAAGCTGAAGATCGCGAAAATCGCGCACCTCGCAGTGGCGGCGGTGGCGGTGACCGTAAATTCGGTAACAACAATCGCGGTGGCGGTGGTGGTGGATATGGCGGTGGTCATGGCGGTGGCGGTGGCTACGGCGGTGGCGGTGATCGTCAAAGACGTGATAATAACAACTGGGGCGGACGTTAATTCTTAACTAATTCCTCTCACTGAAAAACCTTTCGATATGTATTTATCGAGAGGTTTTTTTAGTTGTTAATTGTGAGTTGTAAGTTAATTTGGTTTCTGAATCAGAATTTTTAGAATTTCAGTTCCGGCAAATCATTAACTATAAACTATCAACTAATACTCAATTTCTTCCGCTTTTTTGTGCGTTGAAAGAACAAAACACCAACCTACACGCACACCACATAAAATGTCAAATCGTGTGCGTGTATCGGTTTGGCGCGTATCGAAATTATAGACACGCCGATTTTTCGTTATGCCCTCTGTCGCTTCTAAACCTATAAAAAAATTCACTTTTTTATCCCTGCTGATGATTTGATACGCCACACATTGATTAAATGCAATGCCGTTTGTCAATCTGTCGTAACCGGTATCGTAAGGTACGTGGACTTGTGCAAACGCATTATTATCGTCTTGAAGTCGAATCGCGTGTTCCAAAAAACCGACACCGAAAGTGCAACGCAAGCCGGCGAAACGATTACCGTCATCGGACAATTTAAAAAATTTTCCGCCGTATCCGCCCAAATAAAATCCACGTTCGCGCAATTGTACAGAAGCGTATGAACCAATATCGGTTAATAAATTACTATCCGCAGTGCGAAAACCTGCGACAACATCTTCTTTAACGTTGGTACCGAAAAAATAAAATCCTTCCGCACCATAAATAAATCCGGATGAAAGTGAAACGTTTTCCAAACTACCGCCCGCACTCATGTTGAATCCGTATCGTTGTGCCAAATCTGCTGCGGGCAATGAAAATGCATAGGACACATTTAATAGAGTCGCGCGAAAAGGTTTTATCGAATCGTTTTGCGCGTTGAGTAGGATAGTCGGTACAAAAAAACAACTAAGGCAAATAATTGAGCGCGTAATTTTCAAGATATTGTTCATTGTCTGAATCAGGATTACCGAAAATACCGGCATTAAGAAAATTCTTGAGCAAAATGTAAGGGTTTAAGTTCTATTTAACTGTTGCGATAGCAATTGCTTTTGCTTCATCTAAATCACGAAAAGTATTTATTAAGATAAGTTTTTCATATTTCGATAAGTCATTTGTTTTAATTTCGGTTTCAAATATCTTTTTTTTCGCTAAAAGTTGGGCGCGACGCGTACCGCATAATAAAGGTGTTGAAGGTGTAAGCCAATTACTGCCATCAAAAAAAGCCACATTGGCGATCGTACAATCGGTAATGTAGCCGTTTTTTATCATTAAAACTTCATCCGCGTCGGCATAGTCGCGTAAAAGTTTTGCAAAAAAAATGCGGTCTGCCCATTTATAAGCATAATCAAAATCGGTAGGAATTTCTATCAATTTTATTTTTTCAATTTGCTTTTCTATGTAAGGTATAAATTCAAGCGTCTCAATTTTTTCTTGGTAAAGTACGCGACAGCGATAAATCCGGTCAGTTTCTAAATCACCGGGAACAGTAATTAAATCTTTTAAACTTTCTATTTTTTTAATATCAAATAGTTTTTCCCGTGTGGCGTTAAATCGCGCATTGTGATAGTGCAAATTACAAATCTTACCGGACTTTATACACAAAGTTTCAAGACAAAGCATGAATTGTAATGATGGATGATGGATGATGAATGATGAATGTAACCTTGTGATACAAATATTAATAGCTGAGAGCTAATAAATCGGCAAATAAATTTTCTGTATCATCTCTTCGTATTCAGTTTTTGCATCGCTTTGTGCTGTAATACCGCCACCGGATTTAAAAACTAAACCGGTAGCTGTACGTTCAATAAAACGAATTAAAACGCCGCTGTCTAAATTTTCACCGTCGAAAAATCCACAAATACCCGTATAAAACCCGCGCTTATAATCTTCTGCCGATGCAATCAAGCGCAGCGTTTCAAGTTTTGGCGCACCGCAAATAGAACCTGCCGGTAAAAGCTGCAGTAAAAGCGTACCGAGTTGCGCTTTATAATTTTTTGGTAAAGTACCGCAAATTTCGGAACTTACTTGCAACAATGCACCGTTGCGCGTAAAAATTTTATCAACATATCGAAATTTTTCTACCCAAACTGCGTTGCAAATACTGCCCAAATCGTTACGCAACAAATCAACTATAGTTATGTGTTCTGCTTTTTCTTTGGCATCATTCAGAAGAATACTTTCGGCATCCGGTATTTTGGCATCAATCGTACCTTTCATCGGATAGGTAGAAATTCTGCTGTCGGCAATTTTTACAAAAGTTTCAGGTGAAAAACAAACAAACTTATTTTTATAAAGTAATTTATATTTTGCTTGGCTGCGTACAAAAATTTCTTTAAAAGATAAATTGGTTTCAATTGGTGTGACACAGGTTAAATTGGCAAGAAAACTATTACCGAGTTTTAAACCGCAAAATATTTTTTGATTTTTTTTTCATACATCTCAAACGCTTCCGGATTTTTTTTGAAAAATATTTTATCCGTAAATTTTTTTTCAAAAAATAAATTATTATTTTTTGGAAAATTTTTTACACCGTTTATCTCAAAAAAAATTTTTTTCTTTGCCGCTTCGTCGAAAGTAAAAACCTGTGGTTGCTTTAAAGCATAATCAAAAATAAAAAAAAAAGGTGTTCCGGATTTACCCCATGCATTCATTTTTGAGACAGCATCCCGTATTTGTTTATTGTCCGGATTTATTTCTATTGTATTTTTAAGTGTCATTTATAGAAAAACTATTTTCTAAACTTTGTCAATAAAATATTAAAACCAAACAAGATGCGCAACAGTTTCAAAAGTTATTAAAAAAACTTGGCACTTCACACACCCTTTTTACATCGGCTTGCATCTCTATAAATATCAAACTTAAGCTTTGATGAGAACCGGATACTGCGTTTTTGACTATCACAGTCTCGATTGGTGACAATTGAAGCGCGCACTAAAATCGAAGCATCCGGTTTTCTTTTGTTCTTTGATAGGCTGAACACTACAAAATATGGACTTAGTTGGAGGCGAAATGCTTATTTAACGACTTATTGACAAAATTTGCAACAAAATTTTTTTTCAAGGTGCTTGCATAATCGTTTTTAAATTGTATTATTGCACCGGTTATATTGTTTAAGCGTTTAATTCAGAAAAAATCATTTAAGCAATGTGGCTAAAATTAAACTAATTTTTTCACAAAAAATTTTGTTCATTAAAAACTCAACTTTATTTTATGAGTACGCCAAACAAAGCTCCGGCAGTAACAGTAAAAGCACCTAACGCAAACACAGGTGGCAGTAGTTCAAACAACGCGCTTTTCGCACCAATAATTATCGTTGGTGGTCTCGTGCTTTGCGAAGTATTATATCACTACGTGTTAGGAAATGGTTCACATTTTGTCAACGGTGACAACAAAAACGCAGTACTTAATGCCGATCCACTCGGTTTAATGTACAAAGGCGGTTTTATCGTACCGATCTTGATGACTTGCGCATTTTGCGTCATTGTTTTCTCGATTGAACGTTATTTCACACTGCGTGCAGCAGAAGGACAAGGATCTGCGGCAGATTTTATCAAACGCATTAAAGGTAACTTAGACCGCGACAATGTTGACGCGGCAATCAGCGATTGTGACAAACAAAAAGGTTCTGTTGCAAACGTTGTACGCAGCGGTTTAGTGAAGTACAAAGAAATGTTAGGCAACACAGAATTAGATATGGACCAAAAAGTAGGTGCTATCAATTCTGAAATCGAAGAAACAGCTGCACTTGAAATGCCGATGTTGCAACGCAATATGCCAATTCTTTCAACTTTAGCTTCGGTGGGTACTTTGATTGCACTTTTGGGTACAGTACTTGGTATGATTCGTTCATTTGCAGCTTTGGGTGCATCGGGTGCAGGTGATTCATCAGCTTTAGCAAATGGTATTTCTGAAGCCTTGATCAATACGGCTCTCGGTATCGGTACTTCTGCTTGTGCGATCATTTTGTACAACTTTTTTACGGCTAAAATTGACGGTATGAGCTACCGTATTGACGAATCAGCGTTCACAATCGCTGAAGCATTTAAAAATATGCACAAGAAATAAGTAGTTATTTTAATGATGAATAATGAATGATGAACGATGAATTTTTTTCTATAGTCCGTTGTCCATTGTCCATTATCTTTTTTTTAATTTTTTAAACAACTTATTTTTAATATGCCTAAATTACAAATGAAGAAGCAGAATATCCGTATGGATATGACTGCGATGTGTGATGTAGCATTTTTGTTGCTTACGTTCTTCATCTTGACGGCAAAATTTAAACCGCAAGAACCGGTACAGGTAGAAATACCTCAATCGGGTTCTGTAACTGATATTCCACCTAAAGATATTCTCTTGATTTCGGTGGATAAGGACGGTAGATATTTTATGGGCGTTGATGATAAAGAAACACGCCGCGCCATTTTAGATGAAGTAGCGAGACGTAACAATATTGCACTGAACGGTGATATGCAAAAAAGATTCATGAATATGGATCAATTCGGTGTGCCGCTTAATCAGTTAGGTCAAATGCTTTCTCTGTCTTCGGCAGATATGGAACGCTTTGCCCAACCCGGTTTACGTGTCAATCCGGATGCAAAGGTTTTGAGTGATGGTGTAGGCGTAGATACAGCTAAAAACGATTTGGGAGAACTCATCGTTATTGCGCGCTCTATCAATCCGAAACTACGCATTGCTCTTAAAGCAGATAAGGAGGCCAATTATGATAAAGTTGATGCAGTAATTGAAACCCTGCGTAAAACAAATTCTAATCGCTTCAATCTTATTACGGCAGCCAAAAACGCACCGGAGTAAATCGATTTTGGATTTTCGATTTTGGATTTTATTATTAAAAGTCTATCGTCCATTCTCCAAATTGTTCGTTACAAAAATTATTTTATAAAAATTTAAAATTCATGTCAAATGTCTGAAATAGCAAGTGGGAAGAAAGGTGCGCCACTAATAGACATGACACCGATGGTGGATTTAGGTTTTTTGCTTATCGCTTTCTTTATGTTGGCAACAACGTTAGCGAAACCGAAAGCAATGGAACTTATTAAACCGGCGAAGAAAGAGAAAGACGATCCAAATCCGCCTAAAGTCAATAAAAAACGCGTTTTAAGTATTCTGTTGGGTGAAAATAATAAAGCATATTTTTACCAAATTGCAGAAGAAGAAATCGCGTCCGGCAAATGGGCAATTGATTCGGCTGATTTTTCTTCAAACGGTGTGCGTAATTCTATTTTGGAGCGAAGAAAGGCGGTAGGTGAAGTGCCGGGTTTATCTCCGGATTCAATTATCGTTTTGATTAAGGGTACACCTAAAGCGAAATATAAAAACATGGTGGATATAATGGACGAAATGCGCATCACCAATAGCAGATATGCTTTAGTGGATCGCGACAAAATAGACACTATTATCATGGAAAGTTTAGGTTTGATGAAAAAATAGGTATAGGTTACGGGTTATCAATTATAGGTTATTAGTTATTTTTTTAAAACTAACCAACTAACCAACTAACGAAATAACCAACTAACGAAATAAAAATTAATTAAAAAATTAAAAACACCGAATATGGAATTAAATGATGTCCGGAAATTATCGGTTGACGATATTGTATTTTCGGGTAGGAATAAATCTTACGGTGGTTATGCTTTGCGCCAATTGTACGGGCAAAACGTAATCAGAGGTGCTATCGGTGGTGTGATTCTTGCGGCTTTATTATTGGCTTGGCCTGTACTGTCAGCAAAACTCTTTGGTCTTTTTGAGAAAAAAGAAAAATTAGAGTATAAGGCAGTTGATTTGGCGGAAGTTCCACCAACAGATCCAAAAACAAAGCCGCCGCCGCCGCCGCCGCCGCCGCCGCCGCCGCCGCCGCAACGTCCGGTAATTAAATTTGTGCCGCCGGTTGTGACGATTAAAGAGCAGCCTAAAGACAAACCGCCACTTCCACCGGATCCGCCAAAAAATATAGATATCGGTACGAAAGATATCAAAGGTGATACGTCTGTTAAAGCTTATGTAAAACCTGTTGAAGCGCCGCCGCCGCCGCCGAAAGAACCGGAACCGGAAAAGCCGAAAGAGGACGTGAATAAAGTTTTCACGGTCGTTGAACAAAAACCGGAATTTCCAAACGGTGATGCAGCGATGTTCAAATACTTACGCGACAATATTAAATATCCGGCAATTGCGCGCGAAAATAATATTGAGGGTACCGTTTATGTGGGCTTCGTTGTTAATACTGACGGTTCTATCACCGATGTAAATATTAAACGCGGTGTTCAAGGCGGTTGTTCCGAAGAAGCCTTGCGCGTAGTTGGACAAATGCCGAAATGGACGCCGGGTCGTCAACAAGGTCGTCCGGTGCGTGTAGCTTATACATTGCCTGTAAAATTTAAATTGGAATAATTCGATTTTCGATTTCTATTTTCGATTATAAAAAAACCTCGCCGGTGTATGCCATCGAGGTTTTTTTTATAATTTTTTTTCAATTTTCAATTTAATTGCTAATCATCAGTAAGGTAGAGAGGTGCGCGTAAGTTGTATGCTGCCGCTGAAATTTTATTTGCAGTAGTTTACTAATTACCCTCGACGAAG
>JAYTIA010000459.1:0-4135 GCA_043732145.1 Saprospiraceae bacterium | reverse complement strand
CATCCTTTCCGCGTTCATATCCGTCTTTCAAATGATAATCGTAAATTTTACCAAATTCATTCCAATAAAAAGCGGTAAAACCACCTTGAACATCTTTTACCAAATCGTAAAAAGGCATGTGCAGTTCGCGTTCTATCATTTTTATCAGTAATAAACCTTGCGTCCGGGTCAAATTTTTTAATTGCCCACGCATTTTAGCTTCCATTTGCGCTTCCAAAGTTTTGATATATTTTTTGCGTTCTTTAGACGTTCCGTTGCGCGTCGCCACTTCCAATTGACGATAAGTTTTTACGGCTTCGGCAGCATAATTTACAACTGTCGGTGCGTAGTATTTATATTTTTCCCAGCGTTTATACTCATCGGGCGTGGCAAAATTGCGTGGTGCACTTACTTCTACTTCGTGCAAGGTCACATCAATCATTGTATCACCATTAGGTTGTATCGTCGCGGACATCAAAAACTTTCCATCTTCACGCGTATAAACAGAACCTTGCAGCGATTCTTGAGCCTTAACAGAAAAAGGAAAAGCCAAAAAAAAACAGGCAAGAATTTTAAGAAATAACAAATTTTTTATTGCCATGGAAAATTAAACTAAAAAATGATGAATGACAAATGATGAATTTATAAAAAAATTAATTGCGGTCATCTACCAAAAACCCAAACATCTTTTTCATTCAAATTTTTACTAAGTTTAATAACGTTGAAACTACAATAAATATGCGTTAAAGCCGGAAAGTTCACCTACTACGAAAAAGAGTTTTTAAGTTTAAACTATATGGAATGCTGTTTGCTTAAAGAAATTAATTGTCTATAAAATATAAATACCTATATTTTTCTTTGCAAAGTTTTAGATTGTGTGTTTAATTTGCAGATTATTATGCAGAGGAATGAGAAATAAATAAATTATGCCGGTAGAGTTAATTATTTCTTTCTCATTCCTAAGAATTTAAAATTTATGTCTGCTAAACTATCAAAACACATTGCTGTACTTGCCGGCGACGGTATTGGTCCTGAAGTTATCGCACAAGCATTGAAAGTTTTACGTGCCATCGAACAAGTATTCGGCCACAAATTTACTTACGAAGAAGCACTTGTCGGTGCTGCCGCTATTGATGCCACCGGCGATCCATTGCCTCCTGAAACCATTGCCATTTGTCAAAAATCAGACGCGATTTTATTTGGTGCCATCGGCGATCCGAAATACGACAACGACCCGAATGCAAAAGTACGACCGGAACAAGGTTTATTAAAATTGCGCAAAACAATGGGGTTGTTCGCCAATATTCGCCCGGTAAAAGCCTACGATACTTTATTGCACATTTCGCCGTTGAAAAAAGAAAATATCAGAGGCAGTGATTTTGTGATTTATCGTGAACTCACCGGCGGTATTTATTTCGGAAAAAAAGAACGCTCTGCTGACGGTCAATCTGCTTCGGACGATTGCACTTATTCTGTGCCGGAAATTGAACGTATTACGCACATGGCATTTAAAGCGGCACAACTTCGCAGAAAAAAATTGATGTTGATTGATAAAGCCAATGTTTTGGAAACTTCGCGTTTGTGGCGCGATACCGTAAAAAAAATGGCGGTGCAATATCCGGACATAAGTTTAGATTTCTTATTCGTTGACAATGCCGCAATGCAAATCATCATCAATCCGAAACAATTTGATGTGATTGTAACGGAAAATATGTTCGGCGATATTATTTCTGATGAATCTTCTGTGATAACCGGTTCTTTGGGTTTATTGCCTTCCGCTTCCGTTGGCGATAAATATGCGATGTTTGAACCCATTCACGGTTCTTATCCGCAAGGTGCCGGAAAAGATATTGCCAATCCGTGCGCGACAATTTTATCTGCCGCCATGATGCTTGATCATTTCGGTTTGCATGAAGAAGCCGGCGTTATTCGCAGTGCCGTTGATTATTTATTGCATCACCACATCGTTACAATTGATTTAAATCCGAAAAAACATTACTCGACTTCTACTATAGGCGACTTAGCGGCGGAAGTAATTATAGAAAAATCCCGGTCTTTCATCCACGAAAAAAATGTTTTGATGGGTGAAAGTACGATTATTTAGTTATTGTTTTTTAATTTATTACCGATGTCGAGGTTTGAAATCTTGATAACTTTTAAAAATAAATTCAGCGTTAATTTTTTTCTATGACAAATACTTTTCAAAATTTTATTTTGATCGTTTCAATTTTATTTTTTCAAGAAATATTTTTTCTAAATTCTTTTGAAAAAAAAATTCCGAAAAAAAATTCCGAAAAAAAAATAAAAACTTTTCACGCTTTTCATTTTACCAAAACAGAAATTTCTTTTGATGAACACACCTCAGCTTTGAATATGACGATGCACATTTTTATTGACGATTTAGAAAAAGCATTGGAAGCAAATAATAAAGAAAAATTTTTTATCGGTACGGAAAAAGAAAATAAAGAAGCAAATGTATTGATTCAAAAATATTTACAAAAACATTTTTTGCTCGAAATTGATAATAAAAAAGTAAATTATACTTGGGTCGGAAAAGAAACTGCCGGCGATTTAAAAGCCATTTATATTTATTTATCGGTTGAAAAAATAAAAAAATTTAAACAAATCCACTTAAATAATACTTTATTGACTGAGGTTTTCTACGATCAAAAAAATATTGTTCAAATCAATTTGCCAAATAAACCGCAAGGTTATTTTGTTTTTGATAAAAATCATGGACAATGGACAATGGACAATACGCAATAGATGTCGTCGATTGTCTATTATCCATTGCCCATTGTCCATAAATGTCTTTCATTTTCATCAACTTTATTCGTTTCTATCAAATTTTTCTCTCACCGATGTTAGGTCAGAGCAAATGTCGTTATTCACCGACTTGTTCAAATTATGCGATTGAAGCGATACGAGAATGGGGCGCAATTCGCGGTGGTTGGTTAGGTTTAAAAAGAATTTCGAGGTGTCATCCATATTCTAAACACAATCATTTTGATCCCGTCCCTAAACGAATAAATAACACGACGTTATGAAAAAACGTTATCCGCGTACACTTTCTTCAGGTGCAAATAATACTGTCATTGCGCTTTCGGATACAGAAGTCGGTAAAATTTTTACAGGCGATACGCGATCGGATATTGGTTCCGAATCCGTTAAATTGCAGTTTGCAAATGCTATTAATGATTTAGTTGTTAAATTTGTGAGACTTGATGAACTCAATGAAGATGCCGAAATGTTGGTGATGGAACGCCTATATCCTATGGATTTTCGCGCTTATGAACAAGAACGCCGGCAATTGTGGTTAGATGTTTTTGAAAGCGACTTGCATCAATTACATAAAAGCGGTTTCGTTCATCGTGATTTACGCCGCCCCTCAGATATGCCCGGTTTAACTTTCGATAATGTATTTTTGACTTCAACGGGTTTGCGCTTAATTGATGTTGGTATATCTGCATTGCGCGAACAGGTAGGCGCAAATTTATTCCAACGTTTTGTAAAACAAGAAATGGAAGAATTCGAACAGTTCCATTCTTTCTTTTTATCCAGATAAAAAAGGGATTTAATGACATTGGACTCACTGACAATGGAAAAAATTATAGTCTAATGTCAGTAAGTCCAATGTCGATAAGTCCAATTTAATTATCTTGTCACTCCAACAAAGCCAATTTTTCTTTTAATGTTTCCGGACTCATTTCTTGAAATTCGAGCAACACAATATCATCATCAGACACCCAATCTTGCATGGCGACTTGAAGTTTGCCGTTGATAATTTTGTAAGCGACAATCACTACATCTTCTCCGCGTGGTATATTATCGAACGTCAAAAATTGTTCTTTGATGACGGCATCAACTACAATTTTTCTGCGTTTGAAAATGAGTTTTGCCCGTGTGGTTAAATCTTTTTCCGGAATATTGGTTTTCAAATCCACGACATTTTTTTTGTCGGCGTTTAAAGCGTAACCAAAATTCATCCAACCAGTTTGTTTTTGCTCAAAAATAGCATAAGCTGATGTTGTATCAATCAAAACATTGGTATTTTTTGCTATTGTCGTTAGTTTTCGCAAAGAATCTATACGCGACCGATAGTCTTCCGTCATCTTTAAATTGTCTATTTCTTCTTTATTCAAACTGCCGATGCGAT
>JAYTIA010000458.1:0-4137 GCA_043732145.1 Saprospiraceae bacterium | reverse complement strand
GAATAACCATCAACCGTCAACCATCAACCGTCAACCATTAATAAATAATATATGGATCCTCTCAAAGCGAAATTCAAAGAAAAAGCGACCGCACAAGCAGCATTAATAAAGACAATGCTCAAAGAACATGGCGAAACGGTGATTGATAAAGTTACATTAGGCCAGGCTTATGGCGGTATGCGGGATATTAAAAGTATGATCTACGAAACTTCTTTGCTTGATGCACAAGAAGGTATACGCTTTCGCGGATTCACAATTCCGGAATTGCAAGAAAAATTACCCACCGGTCGGGGTAAAGAACCGCTGCCTGAAGGTTTATTCTGGTTGATGCTCACAAATGAAGTACCGACAGTTGAAGAAGTTTTATGGCTCACCAATGATTGGGAAAGTCGTCGCAATGTGCCGGATTATGTTTATGCCGCCATTGATGCACTTCCGATAGAAACCCATGCAATGACGCTGTTCAATATCGGAATTATGGCGATGCAAACAAATAGTATTTTTGCGCACCGTTATGAAGAAGGTATGCCGAAATCGGATTATTGGGATGCGACTTACGAAGACGTGATGAATTTAATTGCGAACATCACAACTGTAGCCGCTTATATTTACAGAAAAAAATTCAAAGACGGTATCGCAATTCCGGCGAATGACAGATTAGATTGGGCGGCAAACTTTGCGCACATGTTGGGCTATGAGCATGCGGATTTTAAAAACTTGATGCGCTTGTACATGACCATTCATGCCGACCATGAAGGCGGAAACGCTTCGGCACACACTTCGCATTTGGTGGGTTCTACTTTATCGGATCCATATCAATCTTTTGCGGCAGCAATGAATTCTTTGGCTGGTCCATTGCATGGTTTAGCGAACCAAGAAGTCATAAAATGGATTTATGGCATGATTAATACGCTCGGCACACGACAACCGACCGATGAACAAATTGTAGAGTATGTGCAAAAAACTTTGACCGAAGGACGTGTCGTACCCGGTTATGGTCACGCCGTTTTACGCCAACCGGATCCGAGATTCATGGCACAAAAAACTTTCGGCGAAAAATATTGTGCGGACGATGATTTAGTAAAAATTGTTTGGCAGATATTTAAAGTTGTACCGCCGGTTTTACAAAATCTCGGAAAAATAAAAAATCCTTGGCCAAATGTGGATGCGCACTCCGGCGCATTACTCGAACACTACGGTATGAAAGAGTACGGATTTTATACGGTTTTGTTTGGCGTATCGCGTGCTTTGGGTGTATCGGCAGCATTGTGTTGGTCTCGCGCACTCGGTTTTCCACTCGAGCGTCCGAAATCTTTAACAACCGAAGCTGTTGAGGAAATGCTGAAAGAAATAGCTGCGGGTAAAATAAACTAACCAAAAAGTCGTCGAGGCACTATAACTCGACGGCATTAAATTAATATCAACATGAAAAAATTATTATTTGCTTTACTTTTAACAACAATTGTTTCCGGTGCTTATGCACAAACAGCTACAAAAATTGTAGCTAAAGATTCTGTCGCAGTTAATTTGACGGAATACACCGGCATTTATAAATTCAGTGAAACTTTCAGTCAAGCCAATGTTGAAGCTAAAGACGGATTTCTTTTCGGGGAAGTGGACAGCTATGGTTCCAATAAATTATTACCGCAAACGGATGCCGATACTTTTAAGTCAACGAGTTCTTATGGTACTGTTTTCGTTTTTCAAAGAGATGCCAATAAAAAAATTATTGCACTCACTCTTAAATTAATGGGACAGGAAATCACGGGCGACAAGAAGAATTAAGAAGGTAGAAAGTAAAAGGTAGAAAGTAAAAGGTAAAAGGTGATAGGTGAAAAGTAAAAGGTGAAAGGTAAAAATTTAAAAAAAAAATCGCGTAAAGAAAATTTTTCTTTATGCGATTTTTTTTACCTTTTACTTTCTACCTTTTACCTTTTAATTAACTTCAAGCATTCATTGATATTATTTTTTCCATTTCCAAAGCTGTTTCTTTAAATCTTTCGTCAGTATCCATTAAATCTTGGGCGGTTTTGCAGGAATGAATAACCGTGGAATGATCTCGACCGCCAAATTTTTCGCCGATACCTTTCAACGAAGCTTTTGTATGCTGTTTCGAAAGATACATCGCTAATTGACGCGCTTCCACATTTTGGCGTTTACGAGACGGCGCGGATAAACTTTCGACAGCAAGATTATAATGTTGTGCTACAATTTCTTTGATGTAGTCCACCGTAATTTCTTTATGCGCGTTTTGAACGTAGTTTTTAATAATACTTTTCGCCAAATCCATATCAATTTCTTTCCTGTTGATCATAGATTGAGCGATGAGCGATACCAATACACCTTCGAGTTCTCTGACATTGGTTTTAATATTGTAACAAATAAATTCAACAATTTCAGGTGCAATATAAACGCCTTGCAAATTAAGTTTCGATTCGACGATAGCCATGCGTGTTTCCAAATCGGGAACAGATAAATCGGCACTTAAACCCCATTTGAAACGACTGATAAGCCGATCTTCCATGCCTTCTAAATCTTTAGGTGCTTTATCGCTCGTGAAAACCAATTGTTTACCGCTTTGGTGCAACTGATTGAAAATATTGAAAAAGATTTCTTGCGTTTTAGCTTTGCCCGTCAAAAATTGTACATCGTCGACGATTAAAACATCAATCATTTGATAGAAATTTACCAAATCATTAACGGCATTCGTTTTTATGGCTTGAATAATTTGATTGCCGAATTTCTCGCACGGCACATAAATAATATTTTTTGAAGGATCTTTTTTGACAATTTCGTTACCGATTGCTTGCGCCAAATGTGTTTTACCTAAACCCGTTGGTCCGAAAATAAATAACGGATTAAAAGCAGTACCACCAGGTTTATTTCCAACAGCCATACTCGCTGTCCGCGCCAATCGGTTGCAATCACCTTCAATAAAATTTGTGAACAAGGCATTCGGATTGAGTTGCGGGTCAATTTTAATTTTCCGAATACCCGGAATTACAAACGGGTTTTTAATATCCTGCGCGTCAATATTTGGCACAGACGGTAAATCAGTTGCATCCTCTTTTTTAGTACGTGCGGAGAGAAAACCTTTGCTTGCACCACCGTTTTTATTGTTCTCAGCAATATTGCCATTAAGTATTTGATATTCTAATCTGCCTTTATCGCCCAAAGTTTCGCGTATTGTTTTTTTCAATAACGACACGTAATTCTCCTCCAACCACTCGTAGAAGAACTTATTTGGTACTTGAATCGTCAGCGAACTGCTTTCCAATTTAACAGGTTTAATAGGTTCAAACCAGGTCTTGAAATTTTGATCGTTGATGCTTTTTTTTATCGTATGCAGACACATATCCCATACGCCGGTATAATCTTTTATCATACAGCAATAAATTGTACTGAATAGTTATTACACTACCTTATTATCAATTATCTTTTATTTCCTCGGCAAACAGAGACAAATATTAAATGCGAATGTAAATTTGGTCATAGTATAGTTTGAAAATCGTGTCGGCAAATTTACTTGGTAATTTGCATTTGCGACAATCTACTATTAAAGTTGGACGACAAAAGTGCAACATTTTTTTGAGACAAAAAAGTTATTTAACGTTTTATTTGTAAAAATAAAATTCCCACTTGAAGTGTAAATTTATTGCGTAAAGGATATAAAACTTCCACCAAATAAGCGATTTCATTGAAAATCAGTGCTTTGCTTAATAAAAATTAAATAAAGCGCAAAAACTTGTTAAATAATTCATTTAATATTTTTTCGCAAGTTCGGTATTTTATACCTCCTAATCTCAAACTTGCAATTCAAAAATTAAGATGACTTGACGAAGAACAAAACAAAGATTTCGTCGGCAATTTTTTTTCAATTTTTTTTTATATTCGTTACTGTTTGATAATATAGAGGTTACATTGAGAAAAAAATTTGCAAGAAAAAATTCGCAATAATAATGTTATATCATGTCTCCTTTATTATCAATGAGTTAAAAGAAAATGGCGTTTTATCGCGTGGCTTTTATAGAAAAGTAAGTGTAACAGAGTGTAAAATCTAAAACGGCAGAAACAAAAAAGGGTTTCATTTATTTAATTTTTATTTAAGTTTTTTGAAATTCTTTTTTGAAATTCTTT
>JAYTIA010000457.1:0-4146 GCA_043732145.1 Saprospiraceae bacterium | reverse complement strand
ATTCGTTATCTGTTATTCGTTATCTGTTATTCGTTATCTGTTATTCGTTATCTGTTATTCGTTATCTGTTATTCGTTATCTGTTATTCGTTATTCTCTACAATTAACCGATAACCGATAACCAATAACGAAATTAAAGCCCAAAGTTAATGCTTTACAATTAATTCTTGCATCGGATTCAGAAAACTTTATCTTCTTGATTCTAAATTTATTTCCGGAAGCGACGTAACTTTACACAAATAATAAAAAATGAGCGAAACGCTGATTGATAACCATGGCAGAATAATAAATTATGTGCGGCTTGCTGTGACAGATCGTTGCAATTTGCGTTGCACTTATTGTATGCCTGAAAAAGGGATTCAATTCTTGCACCGTAGCGATTTATTAAGTTATGAAGAAATGTTGCGCATGACGCGCATTTTTGCGGAGTTGGGTATAGAAAAAATTCGACTCACAGGCGGAGAACCTTTTGTGCGCCGAGATATTATGCCGTTTATTCGTCAACTTTCAAAAACTGAAGGCATTAATAAAATTGTTCTTACTACAAATGGTACGCTTACTGAACCGTTTATACCGGAATTAAAAAAATGTGGCATATCCTCTGTTAATTTAAGTTTAGATAGTTTAGATGCTAAACGTTTTTTTGAAATAACTCGCCGCGATGAATTTGATAAAGTTTGGGCATCATTCCTGAAATTTTTGGCGTACGACATAAAAGTGAAAATAAATTCTGTGGTAATGTCCGGCAAAAATGACGCAGATATTATCAGTTTAGTTGAACTCACGAAAAAATATCCGGTGTCCGTGCGTTTTATAGAAGAAATGCCTTTCAATGGAATTGGCAATCACGATGCTTCGGAGAGTTTTTGGTCGTGGCAAAAAATTTTGCAACGCATCAAAACATATTATCCGACGTTGACAAAAATTCAGGACGAACCTCACTCAACGTCTTATAATTATGCGATTGAAGGACATCAAGGCACTGTCGGCATCATTGCAGCATACAGTCGCACTTTTTGCGGCACTTGTAACCGTTTGCGTGTGACACCTCAAGGCAGTTTGCGTACTTGTTTATATGATAGTGGTACATTTAATTTGCGCGATTTAATGCGTCAGACTAAAGATGATGAGTTTGTCAAAATAGCACTGCGCGATGCCGTAGCACATCGCGCCAAAGATGGTTTTGAAGCAGAGAAAAATCGCACATTTGAAGTGCATGAGAGCATGACAACGATTGGAGGATGATTTGAGTAATTCGTTATCCGTTATTAGTCGTGTTCGTTAAATAGATAATGGATGACGAATAACTGATAATGCATAACGATTAGTGAATAAATGAGTAGAAACAAACTAAAAAAATTTGCCGAATTAACAGCATTGCCTAATGTATTTGAAAATGCCGATTCGTCGAAACCGCAATTGACTTACGGTGATAACATTGAAGTAGAAATGAAAGGGCAGTGGTCTGAGTTTTTTAAAAACGATAAGCCGATTGTTTTAGAATTAGCGTGCGGAAGAGGTGAGTATTCGGTGGCATTAGGCGCAATTTATCGGGGCAAAAATTTTATCGGTGTAGATATTAAAGGAGCACGATTGCATCAAGGTGCTACTCATGCTTTAGAACAAAATTTACAAAACGTGGCGTTTTTGCGCACCCGTATTGAACAAATCGAATTATTTTTTGCCGAAAACGAAGTATCGGAAATTTGGATAACTTTTCCCGATCCGTTTTTGCGCGAAAGTAAAAGAAATCGCCGACTGACTTCTATTCCTTTTTTAGAACGATATTGCAAATTTTTAAAACCCCGAGGCGTTTTACATTTAAAAACAGATTCGACAGAACTTTACGATTTTACGCTCGAAACTTTATCGGCTCAAACATTGTTCAAACTTATTAGTTACGACAATGATATTTATTCAAAACCGATAACTGTTCCGGAATTAAATGTAAAAACTTATTACGAAAAAAAACACCTGCAAGACGGGAGACTAATAAAGTATATTAAATGTATTTTGGTCAGTTAGTTGGTTAGTTTAAGCTTGGCAACTAAATAACTAACCAGCTAACTAATTAAATTAATTTTCAATCATGAAAAAAATTATTTACTGTTTACCGTTTTTTATTTATTGTTCTTTTTTAATGAACGCACAAACTACAGTACAAGGTTGCGACGGTAAACGCTATTTGCAAGACGTTTTTACAAGTGCCAACGTTAACACGACTAATTTCGGTAGTTTTGTTACCTCCACGGGTTTTTATTCGGATTTAATGGTGGATATTTATCAACCAAAAGGAGATTCAATAAAAAAACGACCGTTACTAATTTTTGCTTTTGGCGGTGGTTTCGTTTTTGGTACCCGCGCAGACTTGGCGGAGTTATGTCAAGCCTATGCAAGAAAAGGTTACGTTACTGCCTCAATTGATTATCGTTTATACGCGCTATCTAATGGTACACCCGACTCCAACTCAATCGCGCCGGTGATTGTTCAAGCACAACAAGATATGCGTGCTGCCGTGCGTTTTTTTAAAAAAGATGCGGCAACCGCTAATAAATACGGTATTGATACAATGAACATCGTCGTTGGCGGTGTTTCCGCCGGTGCTATTACTGCCATGAACGTAGGCTATTTAAGTGATACCACGACGAATATTGCGCCTTGGCTAAAAACAATAGTAAAAGCACAGGGTGGTATAGAGGGTAACAGCGGCAATCCGGGCTACACCTCGAATGTGAAAGGTGTAGTAAGTATGTCGGGCGGCTTGTATCAAAAGGAGTGGATAAATAAAAATTCAGTACCTTTCGCAGCTTATCACGGAACGGCTGATGATGTTGTGCCTTACGGTTACGGTGTTAATGTTTATAAATTTTATACGCAAGGCGATAAAACTTGTTCGGATTATGCTAAAACACTTGGAATATCAGCGATTTTATTAACTGTTCCCGGCGGAGGACACACCGATATATATGACATTAACGGAAAGTTTGCATCTTATTTATCGCAATGGAATGTTGTGGCTACTACTTTTTTAAAGCAGTTGGTGTGCGGTGAAAAAATTAATGTGCAAACACCGAATGAAGATATTGCCAACGCTGTTAAAATCGGAGTGTACCCGAATCCTTCTCAAGATTTTATTAATTTGGAGATACAAAATATCGGAAACACAACTTCAAATTATTCGGCTGAAATTTTTGATGTGAGTGGTAGCATTTTGAAAAAATACAGTTTCAATAATGCTTCAATTCAAATCAATAAATCAGATTTTGGTCGCGGTTTGTTTTTTGTAAAAGTTAAGGATAATACAGGCGGTAGTACAGTTCAAAAAATTGTTTTTGTAGATTAAAGTTTAAAAATGACTGAATCGGGATTTTCAGGATTTAAAAATTCGGTGTTTTAAATCCTGAAAATCCTGATTCAGTCATTGCGCTATGTTTTACTGAAATTCTCTTTATAAATTTTCAAAACCTCGGCGGCAGTAAATTTTTTTGTCGGAATTTTCAACCAATTCGCGGCAAATTTAAAAATAAATTCGCGCTCACCTTGCGTGTGTTCTAATTTCCATTGACCGACGTTATTCGTCGATTTAGAAATTTTTTCGCCTGTAGCTTGCCTAATTAAAGGTAGATGAACAAAAAGATTTTCTTTAAAAGTATTTAAGCCGATTTGTTCCGATAAATAAATTTGTGCTGCTGAGGAAGGCAATAAATCTTCGCCACGCGCAATAAAATTTATTTGAGATGAACAATCGTCAACGACCGAAGCTAAATGATACGCCGACAAACCATTTTTTTGTCGCACGATAAAATCATCAATTGCAAGACTATGTTCGCCAAAAAATTCTTTGAAATTTATTTTTTTGTTCGTTGGTGTTTTTATGCGCCACGCTGCATCCGGCGTATCTAAAGGAATGTTTAAATCGCGACAAGTTTGAGGATATGTGCCGTCCGGCGAAATCTTTCTAATATCCTGTCTCGAACAAGTGCAAGCATACACCGCGTTTTTCTCTGTTAATCGGTTCAGATATTTTTTGTAAACATCAACACGTAAATGTTGGGAAAAATTTTTCTTAAAATCTTCTACATTTCTTGGTCCTTCATCGTAATCTAACTCCAACCATTTTAAAGTTTTAAAAATATCTTCGATGTAT
>JAYTIA010000456.1:0-4153 GCA_043732145.1 Saprospiraceae bacterium | reverse complement strand
GATAAATGCGCAACGCGTTTTACCTTTGGTCTTTTATAAATAGTTAAATGAAGATAAATACTGTTTTTATTTTGAAGAAACTAATAAGACAAACCCACAAACCGACAAAAAAATGAGATTTGAACACGACATCAGATTACTTATCGGACTTACTGTTCTCATAGCGACGGTTATTTTCTATCGCTATAAGCAACGCTCAAAAGAAGCCGCGCTCAAGCAATTGGGTGAAATTGATTTGGTAAAAAAATTATTTCCGAATTACTCGCTCAAACGTGAAAATTTGAAATTTGCCGGCTCGATGACAGCGCTTGCCTTATTGTTCATCGCTTGGGCGAATCCGCAATACGGTGTGACATCGAATACGGGCAAACAATTGTCGAGCGATGTGATGATTGCTTTGGACGTTTCTAATTCGATGTACGCGACCGATATTCAGCCTTCGCGTTTAGAACGCGCAAAAAATTTTGCTTTAGATCTTGTGCATGAACTGCGCACGGAACGGATAGGCACGATCGTTTTTGCCGGACATGCTTATTTGCAAATGCCCTTAACGAGCGACTACAGTGCGGCTTCTCTTTTTTTGAAAGCGGCAGATCCCGAACAAGTACCAACGCAAGGCACAGCAATAGCAGAAGCAATTGACATTGCCGAAGAAACTTTCACACCGGAATCGAAACGCTATAAAGTTTTAATCATCATCAGCGATGGCGAAGATCAAGATTCCGATGCGATAAAACGCGCCGAAACAGCGCGCAAAAACGGACTTTTAATTTTTACGGTTGGCGTCGGTACGTCCGAAGGGGACTTTATTCCGTTGCGAGATAATAGCAAAGATTTTAAACGCGATGATGAAGGACAACCAGTGCGCACACGCTTGAATGAAAAAATGATGAGAGATTTAGCCGATGCAGGCAGCGGTGCTTATTATAATTTGGCAAGCACAACTGATGTAGTTAAAATATTGAAATCGCGCATTGACGCGGTACAGAAAAGAGAAGTCGCCGCCGGTAAGCTCGGCGATTTTGATTCGCTATATATGTATTTTGTGTTTGCAGCTTTTGTTATCTTAATTGGAGAGTTTTTTTATAAGCCCGCTGATAACTAAATCTACTTCTTCATAAACCAAGGCGGCGTATCATCATTCGGGTCGCCATTGTAGTTGATAGTAATTTCTTCGCCGGCTTCTACAATGCGAACTGTAAAAATTTCGATGAGATGCGCTTCATAATCCATTGAATAATCTGCATTGGAAGGCGCATTGTGATTATACAAAGAACCGTAACCCAACGCAATACAACATTGTTTTTGGTCATCACCCCACAAAAAATAATAATCGTATAGTGTAGTTTTATCAATCAACTCAATATCACCTTTCTTCAATACAATTGCCGGACAAACTTCGAGCAGTTCGCCTTTATCGAGTTTTGTGTTAGTAAAAACACCTCTGCCACCTAATTTGCTGGGTGCTACGTATATGCCGGGATGACGCATTTTAATTAATTATTTACTCCCACTCAATCGTCGCCGGAGGTTTTGTAGATATATCGTACACCACGCGATTGATGCCGCGTACATTATTTATTATCTCTGAAGAAATATCGGCGAGAAAATCGAAAGGCAGTTTCGACCATTCCGCAGTCATACCATCGAGTGAATTGACGCATCGCAATGCGCACACTTGTTCGTAAGTGCGTTCATCACCCATTACACCTACGGTTTGTATCGGTAATAGGATGGCACCCGCTTGCCAAACTTTTCTATACAATCCGTGTTTCTTTAAACCGGAAGTGAAAATATGATCGGCAGCTTGCAGTAATTTTACTTTGTTTTCGGTGATATCGCCGATGATGCGAATGCCGAGACCGGGACCCGGAAACGGGTGCCGGTGTAAAATATCATCAACTAAACCTAAATCATGCCCTACGCGACGTACTTCGTCTTTGAACAATAAACGCAACGGTTCTACGATTTTCAAATTCATTTTTGCCGGTAAACCACCCACGTTGTGGTGCGATTTAATCGTCACCGACGGACCATGAACGGAAACAGATTCAATCACATCCGGATAAATCGTGCCTTGTGCTAACCATTTTATATTCGGAATTTTTTTCGCCTCTGTATCAAAAACTTCTATGAACGTACCGCCAATCGCTTTGCGTTTTTTTTCCGGGTCGGAGATATTTTCTAAGGCTTTATAGAATTGCGCTTTGGCATCTACACCATAAACCTGCAAACCCATATCTTTATATTGATGCAACACGTCTTCATACTCATTCAGGCGCAATAAACCGTTGTCAATAAAAAAGCAATGCAAATTTTTTCCGATAGCTTTATGCAACAAAAGTGCCGCCACACTCGAATCAACACCCCCCGATAAACCCAATAAAACAGAATCATCGCCTAATTTTTCTTTCAATTCAGAAACTGTTGTTTCAATAAAATGTTCCGTAGTCCAATCCTGTTTACATTTTGCAATGTTCACGACAAAATTTTTCAAGAGTTTCGGACCGAATGTGCTGTGCGTGACTTCCGCATGAAATTGTATGCAGTAAAGCGGTGCTTCTCCTTTTTTTTGGTTTTTTTTGAATGCTGCAATCGCGCCGGAATCCGTTTTTGCCAACAAAGAAAAATTTTCCGGAATTTGCATTACGGTATCTGCATGAGACATCCACGCTTGCGCTCCGGATTTTATACCGACAAATAATGGTTCTCTCGCGACTAAAAATTCTACCAACGCTTTGCCGTATTCTCTTTTTTGCGATTTTTCTACCACACCGCCGTATTGTTGCGCCGTGAGTTGCGCACCGTAACAAACTGCTAATACCGGAATTTTCCCGGCTACTTTACTCAAATCAAATTGCAAAGCGTTTTCGTCGCGCACGGAAAACGGACTGCCGGATAAAATCACTGCTTTAATCGAAGCGTCCAACACCGGCATTTTATTGTACGGTACTATTTCGGCATAGACTTTCAGTTCTCGAACGCGACGCGCAATGAGTTGTGTGTATTGCGAACCGAAATCGAGGATGATTATTTTTTCTGTCATTTTTAGTTAGTCGGTTAGTCGGTTAGTCGGTTAATATAAATGTTTTGACTAACCGACTAACCGACTAATAAACGATGTATTTTAAAAACTTGCGGCGTTAGAGGTTCATCACCATCATTATTGATGATAAAATCTGCACGTTTTATCATTTCATCTTGAGAAATTTGTTTGGCAATGCGTTTTTCAACGTCCCGTTGGGTCAATCTTCCGTGTTCTCTGAACATAATCCGTTCAATCCGTTCATCGAGCGGTGCGGTAACGGTGATAATTTTATCAAAGTGTGTGAAAAAATCGCCCTCGTATATTAATGCCGATTCGCAAATAGCGTAAGGTACATTTTTTTGTTCCGCAAACCACGTATTCAAATGTTTACGAATCAACGGATGCGCAATATCTTCCAATGCTTTTAATTTATCGGGTTCCTCGAACGCAATTTTTCCTACCACATTTCTGTTGTAACCGTCTTCGTTGTAAGCGGCTTCACCAAAAATACTTTTTACTTTATGTATGAGATGCGTGTCGGTGTTCAATAAATCTTTCATTTCCGAATCGGAATGATAAATCGGAATGCCGACTGATTCAAAAAAACGACACACTGTTGTTTTGCCCGAACCGATTCCGCCTGTGATTCCTATTTTTTGCATAATATTTTAAAGCTATCAGCCATCAGCTATCAGCTATCAGCTTCATTTCGCTTAAAATTAGCGACTGAAAACAGATAGCTGATAGCTGACGGCTGCAAAAAACCCAAAGGTAAATCTACAATTTTGTTTTCGATGCGAAAGAATAAATTTATTTATCTATTTTTGAACCGCATACTAACATAGAGGATAGAGTTTGTATAGTTTTTGATAAATTTTTAAACCACTTAGTAACATAGAAGACATAATTTATATAGTTTTTGATAAAAACTTCTTTAATAAAATTATCAGTACTTACATTTGCTGAGAATATTCATTGTTCTTTACTCTATTAACTTAAAAGGATGCGCTTACTCATTTTACTTTTTATCAACTTCGGTTTTATATTTCAACTTGCCGGTCAAAAAACGACGGCGATTAAATGCGGCAATCTCATAGATGTACGCACGGGTCAAGTATTGTCTAA
>JAYTIA010000455.1:0-4160 GCA_043732145.1 Saprospiraceae bacterium | reverse complement strand
ATACCGAAATGTTTTTCGATATACGACAGCGGTTCCGAAATGCGAGTGCCTTGCAATTGATTGATAATAAAAACAGAATCGTGCGTAACTTTTGCTTTAGCTACGCTGAAACCCAATTTTTTTATACTTAAATAAATCAAGCTGTCGCGTCGCCAAATAATATTTGACGATGCCGAAACGCTGATCGGTTTACCTTTATAATCTAATCCGGCATTACCGGAAAGCCATTGTGCTGTAATTTGTTGACGGTCATTGCTCGAAATAATATCCTGTACGGACATTTTACTCAAATCTTTTAAATTCGGAGTCGTATTGCGGGTACTTACTTTTTTTGAAGTGCCGCAAGCTGCTAAAAATAAGACGGCAACAAAAAAAAATAATTTTGTTTTTTGCATGGTTGGAAAATTTAAGGTATTGGGTATTAAGTGTTGGGTTTCAGTATCATTGTAAAATTTTAATAAACCTAATACCTGATACCTAAAACCTAAAACGTATTTATTCAAATAAGAATTAAAAAAATATTTTGGCAACGTTTTTGTCTAAATGTAAATAATATCTAATTTTTGAAATAAATCCGGTAAAACTTATTTCTTTCACATGATTTCTAACGATAAATTTCTTTTAAAATTTCAGACAAAAACAATAAGTTTAATTAAGAATTAAAAATTAATTTTCAATAATTCTTAATTTTTAATTCTTAATTCTTAATTCTCTAAGTTCCCTATTCTTTTACTTTTAGCACCGAACAGAACTAATTATGTTTAAAACCGATACAACTTTCAAAACAAAACTGAAGAGTTCACTTCTTGGTTTTCTTTTTTTATTGACATTGCCCACATTTGCCGCAAACGCTAAACATCATGTCTCTACTTTTATTGCCGGTATTACCGGCACTGCTTTTCTGGATTGCAACGGCAACGGCATAAAAGATGTCGGTGAAGTCGGTTTCGATGGTATCACAGTCATGCTGGATGGTTCATCAAATGCGGGCGGCAATTTACAAACAACAATTACTAAAAACGGTGGCATGTATAATTTTGCAGGCGTAACTGCCGGCAATTATAAAATTACTTTCAAATTTCCGTCCGGCACATTCGCGTTGAGTTTTTCGCCGCAAAATCAAGGGAATGATCCTTTATTGAACAGTGACGTGGACGCAACGGGTAGTACAACTTTGGTTGTCGTTGACGGAAAAGATTTGAACGGCATTAACGCCGGTATTGTTGATAAAACAGAACCGAAAGTGTTGCTCGTCAATCCCTTAATTGCCGGATTAAACAATGGCGATACTTTAACCGTGTCGTGCGAGAATGTACCGCAAATGAATAACAGTTGGGCAAGTGCAATGGATAATTCCGGTTTAAAAAGCGATCTAATTTTCAGTGATTCTATTCTTGCATCCGGACATTGTGCAACAGACGGTTTTACACAATTACTTTCTTGTAATTGGACAGCAAAAGATATTTGCGGGAATACTTCCGTAATCTTTATTTTCATAAAAGTCATTGACAATAAAGCACCGGTTATTATAAATACGCCGCCCGATACGATTATTTATACTTTTAAAGGAGAAACAGTGCCGAGTTTGCCGAATAATATTTCCGCTTCGGATAACTGTTCCGGAAATAATATCGGTATCCAATATGTGGAGACTCAAAAACCTAATGGCTGCGGCAGTGTGACAAAAAGAACTTGGACTTCATCTGATGTTTGCGGAAATTCAACAACTCAATCCCAATCAGTTACAATCGTCGCGACGCAAGGTTGTACACCGACACCTACTAATCCGATTGATTCTTTTACAGTAAAGTTAGCAGCAGGCACTTCAAAAGATACTTTAGTCTCGAGTATGTTTGGTACCAATCGAAGTGTAATAAGTATTGCGCGTTTTAACGTTGCCAATAATAACGGCGTATCCGGCATGATTACGAATGACGGTACGAGTGTGCGCTTTTCTGCCACTTCTAATTTTACAAAAACGGATACGATTGTCGGAACTCAATGTGATAATACGACTGCCGATTGCCGCGATTTTTTTATTGTCGTTGCGCCACAAGCCTTACAAACTTCTGCACATTGCTTTTTGCCGAATGATACAAGCGCAACTTATAAAGTGGCAACTTGTAGCGATAAAGCTTATTTCTGTATCGCAGGCGTGAATAATGTAGATTCTTTCAAACATAATTATACGATACTCGAAGGCGGACAACCTTATACAAATACCGTCAGCGGTTGCAGTTTCGATAGTTTGTATTCTTATACTTACTTCACGATTCCCAAAATGGGGCAAGGCGCGCCGTACCGTTTAGATTATTGGAATTTGAATGGTCTTCAATACACAATTTCTAATTTCACTTTGATTGGACAATTATTGGACTCGATGAATGTTTGGGATCCGACTGGCAAATGGAAAGTGGATACGAGTTTATTGGTTATTTACGGCGGAAATTCTCGAAATTCTTACGGACAAATAAAAGTAACGCGCATCGCGAATGGTTCTATCGGTTATTTGGAAGTGAATACGCAATATAATTCGCACGGTTTAAATATTTGTTTCAATGTCGGCGGACATGAACTCATTATCAGAAATAATGCAACGAATTGTCAAGATTTTGTGCGCGTCGTGGTTACTTGCGATGCACTCGCCGCAAAAAAACCGATAGCAGTTCTAGATACTTTTACGGTAAGAAGAAATGGTTCGAAATATTTTTCGCCGTTAGCCAACGACGAATTGAATGGTACTTTGCGTTCGTTTTCTATTTTGACATTGCCTAAAAACGGTAATTTTACTTATACCGGTGCGGATTCTATTTTATACATACCGACAAAAAATTTCTGCGGACGCGATACTATGAGTTACAGCGTTTGCAATGAATTTTTCTTGTGCGATACTTCAACTATCAACGTGACGGTGACGTGCGATAGTCTTCCGAAAAAACCGATAGCAGTGAGCGATAAATATACTACAAAGAAAAATACACAGATTACCTTCAACCCAACAACAAACGATCAAATTAACGGCACGCTTTCAGGTGTCAACGTCGTAACGTCGCCGAAACACGGCGCAATTACTTTTTCAGGGACAAATTCATTGGTTTATACACCCGATGTTAATTTTTGCGGCGGTATAGATACTTTGCGTTATCGCATAGTGAATACGGATTTATTAGCGGATACTGCCTTCGTGTTTATTACAGTGACGTGCGATACATCAGGCACAAAACCGAAAGCCAATAACGATAATGCTAAAACAAATAAAAATGTCGCAGCGAATATCAACGTATTGACGAATGATGTTTTGAACGGTACTTTAGTCAGTTTAACGGTGAACAAAAATCCGAATCATGGTACGGCAAGTATTTTGAATAATACCGTCGTTTATACACCATCTTTAAATTTTTGCGGCGGAAACGATACGCTTCAATACAAAATTTGTAACGGTACGGCTTGCGATTCGGCTTTCATTTTTGTTACAGTTGTGTGCGATACACCGGCTATTCCGAAAAAACCGAAAGCGGTGAATGACAGTTACACGACATCGAAAAATAAATCGGTGGTTTTTAAACCAACTTTAAACGACCAAGTGAACGGCGTTTTATCCGGATTGAGTACGGTAATGTTACCGTCGCATGGTGATATTGGTTACATGGGTATTGATACGCTCATTTATTCGCCGCGCATTAATTATTGTGGGCTTGATACTTTCCGTTATCGCGTATGCAATACAGATTTACAATGTGATACCGCTTTTGTTTTCATTACAGTGACATGCGATACAACATTGAAACCGGTGGCGGTAGCTGATGTTGCTACGACGAAAAAAAATACTTCCGTAAAGGTTAATGTTTTATTGAATGATGCACCAAACGGTACACCAACTATAACGATTGCACAAAATCCGAAAAATGGAACGGCGGTTGTTAATAATAATCAAGTGGTTTACACACCTTCAACCGGATTTTGCGGTGCGAACGACACATTGCGTTATAAACTTTGCAACTCAAATGGTTGTGATTCTGCTTTAGTAATTGTTACGGTGACTTGTGATACAAATCCGATGGGACAAAAACCGATTGCAGTCGCGGACGTGGCAAAAACAAATAAAAACACACCTGTAACGGTAGATGTTTTATCAAATGATTTTACTTATGGCACGGTGA
>JAYTIA010000454.1:0-4165 GCA_043732145.1 Saprospiraceae bacterium | reverse complement strand
TTTTAGAGGACGGTGCGCTGCACCTCAAAAACTTCAAAAATTTTATTGCTACCAAGAGTACGCAGCTCTGCTGCTTTTTAAAAGAAAAACTTATTTACAAAGGTATTACACCAAAATAATTTGCAGATATACCATCATTCCACTTTCGATATACCATCCATATCATCATCAAGGTATTTTTCAAAATTTTCTTTGTCGAAATAATGAATTGTTTTCAAAAAACTGACGACATCGCGTATATTTTCAAAATTTTGATGCGTGAATGCCGTTCGAGCTTTTGCCAAAATGTGTTTGTTCTGCATATCAATTGAATTTTTTTGTTTTATTAATTTCAAACCGATTTCAGCGTTCGTGATGGTATTATCTTCTAAAATAAGTTGTACGATTTTTGTTTGGTCGGGCGTTAAATCAAATGGTTGCAGCGTAAAATAACCTTTCCAAAATACTTTTGTCCATTCTGTTGTTTCAAAACCGTTTATGTATAATCTGTAATCTAATTGTACTTTTTCGGATGCTTCCATAGGTCTCACTATCGAATAAATATTCAAATGCGAGATTAAATTGTTTGCCGCGTCAACTTGTAGCGGTATGGCTTCTTGTAACACCCAATGATATTTTCCGTCAATGAGTTTCAAGGGTATCGTAACTTTTGTACATTGGTTGAGCGGATCGAGTTGAACAGGTTGTTCTTTCATCAAAAAAGTGTAAACTGCACGTCCCCATTTTAAATATTCTTCCATATAATTCGGATGAATGAGCATAAAAAATTTATTCAAATCTAAAAAACCGGAATAAGGCAAAAATTTTTCCGTGTTCAAATGTCTGCTGAGTTTTCCTTCTTTAATATTAAAAATAAAAGCAAATTTTTGCGTCATCGTTTTATCGGCATTCAAATTTTCAAATACTTTTTCACATTCGGCTTCCGAGAGATGAATGGGTGCACCCAACTTACGCGTAAGCGTGTACATGAAAAAGAAATTATCGAATAAGGTTTTAGCCAGCGAAAGCGGATTCATTTTGTTATTTAATTACAGAAAAATTTAGCGTCTCGAAAATATTTTTTTATTTTGAGATAAAATTATAATCAATAAAGAGTGGATTTTCCAAAATTTAATTCATTTTTGTAGGATAATTGTGTTCATTTTTCTATTCATCTTTACAAAACAAAAATCAATACCAAAAAAAAGTGGTTAAAAACGTAGAAGTAAAATCAATTGAAGCCAATTTACTGCGTGAAAAAATAACGCAACGCCTACTGCGAGAAACAGGAGAACAACCTAAATTTACAAGTTACCTCAATGGATACAGGCAACTCAATGAAAGTATAAAAAATAATTTGGTAAGCGAAGAAGAATTTACAAGTGAGAACTTGCTTAGAAAATTACTTTTGGAAAGTGTGAGCGACGAAGTTGTTACTTTTCGAATTGGTTTTTTAGATGCTTGTTATCGTTATATCACAGAAGGCAGACACAATCGCGCTTCCTATTATGTAAAAGATAAAAAACAGGTGGAGTTGCTCGCTCATTTTTTTCAATGTTATTTGAAGTTAATCGTAGCATCAGTTTTACTTTTGACAAGTATTTCTTTAGGCTATTATTATTGTTTCGTAAAATTGCCGGCACCTTTTATCGAAGATTTCGGTGACTTAGATGTGGATCATTTGAATAAAAAAGGTTGGACGATTAGTGAGTACAATGATTCGCTTTGGCACAATCAACTCATGCCAGGACATTTGACGCAGTGGACAACACCCGGCGATAATTGGGTGCAAACGCTCAAACCGCATTTGGATAATTTTATTTATCGAAAAACGGGCTGCGATTGCTTTGAAGTGATTGTGAAAGTAGATAGTTTCAGACCAACAGCGAAATGGCAACAGTATAATTTAGTTTTTTTTGAAAATCCAGATACACCTGATGAGTTTTTGCGTATAGGTCGTGCCTATTGGGGTGGCTCGCCAATTGACACTCCTTTTGAAATAACAACTTTGGTTGAGATAAAAAACCGGATGCCCATTTTATTGGAAGATGATAGAAACGCTCGCAGAGAATCCAATAGAATGGTTCCGGTGTGGCTGCGTGTTTTGGTGAGACATAGGCGTTATGCTTTTAGCATTAGAATGGGACATGAAGGCGCATCTTTTAGGGATATGGCTTTTAGCGAAAGAACTTTTCTCACAACACCTAAGTATGTCGGCTTAGCTACTATGCAAGCCTACAAAAGTGATTACAAAGATGATGTTTCACCTGTCATTCCTGTTTTTTACGACACCTTTATTATTAATTCAATTCCTTGCGATTGATTTTTATACTTAAAACCGGAATTTCCGGAATTTCTAATTGAGTAAAGAGTAAATAATAAGTTGGTGTAATTTTTAAATTCTACTTTACGAACTTTGCAAAGAAATGTAAGTTCAAAAATTAATTTGACCATTTTATTATTTGCGGTTTACTCATCAATTGTCAATTGTCAATTACCCCGCCCGTTTTGCTTTTTCCCAGACAACCGATTGCTTGCCGCCAATCAATCGAAAAAAACCGCGAAAAACGGAATAGTTCATCATGCAGAAATAGTAGGGAATGTAAAAGGCTTTTACTTTTATTTTGAATTGCTCGAATGTCCAACCCAAAAGCGCAGCGATATAAAAAACGACTTGTGCGTAAAAAAGATAGGTGTATAATTTTTCGGGCGAGTGTTGGTGCAGCACAAACAAATAATTTAATCCGAAAATAATCGGGAGTGCGAGCGGTGCGAGTGTCCAACGCAAAACACGGTGCGAGATATATTGAAATGACAGCGTGCCGTATTTTAAAGGATTGAGTAAACCGCGCAAACGCCAAACCGCTTGCAAGCCGCCGGCTGAAATGCGAATTTTGCGTTTCAATTCTTCTTTTACGTTTTCCGAACTGCCTTCAATGGCATACGCTTCGGGTTCGTAAATGACTTTATAACCGCGTTTGGCGATGCGCAGTGTCATTACAAAATCTTCGACGAGTGTATCGCGTTCAACGGCTTGATATAAATCTGTTCGTATGGAAAACAGTTCGCCGGCAGCACCTACAACGGAATGTAATTCAGAATCCCATTTTTTGAGTAAGGATTCGTATTTCCAATAAAAACCTTCACCGGCTCCGGCGGCTTCGCCACTTAATTGTACGCGTTTTTCACCGGCAACCGCACCGACATTCGGGTCGGCGTAGTGTCGCACAATTTTTTTTACGGCTTCCGGATTCAAATCTGTATTCGCATCCGTAAAAATAACTATTGGCGTTTGAACAAAAGGCATAACGCGCTCAACGGCTGCAATTTTGCCGCGCCGTTCGGGTTTAAAAAAAAGTTCGATTTTATTTTTATCGGGATTCGGATAATTGGCAATCAAATCATTTGTCATATCGGAAGTACCATCAGTAACAAAAAAGAAATGAATTTTATTTTTGGGATAATCAAGGGCGAAAGAGTTGCGCATTTTTTCTTGAATCCATTTTTCTTCATTGTACGCCGCCACAAAAAAAGTGACTTCCGGCAATGTTTCATCTTGCTCAGAATTTAAGTGAATCGTTTTTTGTGTCGTGAACAAACGTTTTAATTTGACTAAAAAATAAAGCAATATCCCGTATCCGGCATAACTGTAAAAAATGATGAAAATGAGCAGCCAAAAAAGTAAAACGTAAGACATGGAGGTGGTTATTGGTTATTGGTTATTAGTTTTTTTAATCAATATTTAATCACCAAAAAATATGTTCTTGAGAAAACACTGCAAAGATAGTGCAATGAAAAATGAACAATGAAAAATGAACAATGAAAAATCTTGCCAAGAAATTTAATTAGTTATTAGTTGTTAATGATTAGTTGTTAATTTGTCGAAACCAGCATTCTGAAAATTCTAAAAATTCTGATTCAGAAACCAATTACAATTAACAACTAACCATTAACAACTAACAACTATCCACTTTTTTTATTTACTTTTACAAACTTAAATTTAAAGAAATGAATTCACGCAATACAAGACTTGTCACTGTTTTTTTATTTGCTTTGGTGCTTTTTAATTTTCCGATAGTGGGAATTGTTTTTAAGTTCAATCGGCAATCCATTTTTCCGGTGGGATGGATGTATATTTTTGCAGTTTGGTTGATTATTATTGTGTGGGTGCGTAAAATAGCTAAAT
>JAYTIA010000453.1:0-10718 GCA_043732145.1 Saprospiraceae bacterium | reverse complement strand
CCTAATTTGCTTTCATTTTTAGCTGTCTTCTCCGACAGCGTTTGGTGGTTGGTAGGATTGTTGGTTTTCGATACAGTAATAGTTTTGGAGCGATGAGTCATCATGTTACATAAATTGTTTTAGTTAAGTAATTAATTTTAGGAATTGTAGTATGCTATCAAGTTGCCCCTCCCTTGATATTTTAAACAGCTTTTCTAATTTGATGCAAAGCTAAAAAACTTAATCAGATTAAAACAATTATCATGTATTTATTTTTTTTAATGTTGAATTTTTTATTTTTAAGGCGTGAAATGCAAATCAAAATTTGATTTATTTTTTTTTATTGCGCTCCGCTACATTTTATTTTTGTGAAAGTTTGTTATTTGAAAATGAAAGTGGATATTTGTAAAAAATTAGCTTTGAGTGGTTAGCTTTGAGCTTCAAGATTTTTTATTGAAATTAAAGACTCTAAGCTAATAATTTTTTTTAACGATCAATCAACCAATTAATATTAAAATGAACAGTACTTCTTTACAGACTTTAGACTTAATTGTCTTTTTTACTTACTTCGTTATCGTATCAGCTTACGGTTTCTGGATTTATCGCAGTAAAAAAGCCGCTTCCGAAAATTCGGGTGATTATTTTTTAGCGGAAGGCTCTCTCACTTGGTGGGCTATCGGCGCATCGCTTATCGCTTCCAATATTTCCGCCGAACAATTTATCGGTATGTCTGGCAACGGTTTCTCAATGGGTTTGGCTATCGCAACTTACGAATGGATGGCAGCGGCAACATTACTTGTTGTAGCCGTTTTCTTTTTACCCATTTATTTGCGCAATCGCATTTTTACAATGCCGCAATTTTTAAATCAACGTTACAACGGCACCGTTGCTACTATCATGGCGATTTTTTGGTTGTTTCTCTACGTTTTAGTTAACTTGACTTCTATTTTGCATCTCGGTGCTTTAGCTGTTTCAACAATTTCGGGCGTAAATTATTATACTTGTATTTATGCTTTTGCTATTTTCGCCGTTTTCATTACCTTAGGTGGTATGAAAGTAATCGGCTATACGGATGTTATTCAAGTTGCTGTACTTATCTTAGGTGGTTTGGCTACAACTTACTTGGCACTTGATTTAGTAGCCCAAAAATTTCATTTATCCGGTGCTATGGCCGGTTTAGAAATGTTGGGTAAAGACGCACCTGATCATTTTCACATGATTTTCAGTAAAAATCAATTAATGATTCCGGACGGACAAGGCGGCTCGAAAGATGCTTACATGAGTTTGCCGGGTTTAACGGTTTTATTTGGCGGTATGTGGATTACGAATTTGAATTATTGGGGTTGCAATCAATACATCACGCAACGTGCTTTGGGTGCCGACTTACATACGGCGCGTTCCGGTTTACTGTTCGCTGCATTTTTAAAATTATTAATGCCGATTATTGTTGTATTGCCGGGTATTGCTGCGTATGTATTGTATAAAAACGGTGATTTTCAAGCGCAAATGACTGAAGGCACTGCCAATATCATCAAGCCCGATCATGCTTATCCGGTTTTAATTAATTTATTACCCGTCGGATTAAAAGGTTTATCTTTTGCGGCACTTACGGCAGCTATTGTTGCATCGCTTGCCGGAAAAGCCAATTCTATTGCCACTATTTTCACGCTCGATTTATACAAAAAATTTAACCCAAGTGCATCTGAAGTAAACTTAGTGCGCGTCGGAAAAATTGTTATCGTTGTTGCAATGATTGCAGGTTGTATAATTGCACCGATGCTCAGAAGTTTAGATTCTGCGTTCCAATTCATACAAAAATATACAGGTTTTGTTTCGCCGGGGATTTTTGCTATATTTATAATGGGTTTCTTTTGGAAACGCACAACTGGTCTAGCTGCTTTGGTGGCTGCAATCATTACTATTCCGCTCTCGTATAGTTTCGATAAATATTTACCGACTATGCCTTTCTTGGTAGCTATGGGTTATATTTTCTTAATTTTGATTAGCGTTATGGTAATTATCAGTTTAGCTGCACCTGAAAAAGACGATTCCAATCGCTTGCATATTGAACCGAGTATGTTTAAAGTATCGCGTGGTTTTGCTGTCGGTGCCGGCATTATACTCGCCATCTTAACTGCGATTTACTCTTATTTTTGGTAGATTTATAATTGACGAATTACGAATCATTACTGTTCAAAGGATTCTAAAACGTTTAGAAACTAATCGTGCTTTGTGAACTTTGTGATAAGCTTTGTGTCCTTTGTGTTTTATTTTAACATAAAGGACACAAAGCTTATCACAAAGTTCACAAAGAAAATTACAAAAATGTAGTTGAAAAAAAATTTTGAACAGTAATGATTCTTAATTCCTAATTTCTATGCAGGCGGAAAAAAAATATCAACAAACGCGAGAAACCGAGCAGAAAGCACTTGAAATAAATTTAGACGATAAAATTTACGGTACTTTCGCTGAAATCGGTGCGGGACAAGAAGTGGCGCGCTATTTTTTTCAAGTCGGCGCGGCAGCAGGAACTGTTGCCAAAACGATGAGTGCTTACGACAAAACCGTGAGTGACGATGTATACGGCGTAGAAGCTACCGGTAGATATGTTTGCGAGGCGCGTTTATATAAAATGCTTGACCATGAATATGAACTCATGGAATCCCGGTTGCGCAGCGATCGTCCGAACACAAATTTTTTTATTTTTGCTGATACGGTAGCTGCCGTCAATTTTTCAAAAACAATTAAAGGTGAGGGTTGGTTGGGTGTGCGTTTTCAATTGTCGCCGGGCGCAAAGCCGAATGATTTAATCGTACACGTACGGATGCTCGACGGGGAAAATCGTTTGCAACAACAAGCGATAGGTATTTTGGGTGTGAATATGATTTATGCTTTTCACCACTATAAAAACAATATCGAGTTTTTTATTCAGTCGCTGATGGATAGTTTGCGCGGTCGTGTGTCTATTGATATGGTGCGCTTAACGGGTCCGGATTTTAAAAATGTGGATAATCGTTTACTCAGTTTGTGGCTTGTTAAATCGCACATGACAGATGTAGCTATTTTCGGTCCCGACAAACGCAATTTGCAAGCCGGTGAATTGCTCTACAAAAAAAACTTGCTCGTTGTGCGCGGTTCATTTCGTCCTGTCACTTTGGTGAATGAAGACATGATCCAAACGGCGTGGCAACAATTTAGGAATGAACCGGATGTGGACGGCAAAAAAAGTTTTCTGCTCTGCGAAATTACTTTAGATAATTTATTGCTCGAAGGCGGACTCGACGAAAAAGATTTTTTGCACCGCGCCGATTTACTTAATGCACTCGGTTATACGGTTATGATTTCGGATTGCGAACAACACAAAAAACTCATCAACTATCTCGCTGAATATAAAATTCCGAAACTCGGTTTGGTGATCGGCGTAAAACAATTACTCGATACCATCAACGAAAAATATTATAACAATCTCGACGGACGTTTACTTTCCGCCTTCGGTGAATTGTTTACGCGCAATGTGAAAGTGTATGTCTATCCGATTTTGCAAGAAGGTACGAGTGATGTGATGAATTCGGTAAACATTCCGGTACCTGACGGCGTAAAATTTTTGTACCGCCATCTTCTTGAATCGAAACACATCGAAGACATTCACCAATACCATCTCGAGTATCTGCATATTTATTCAAAACAAGTGCTTAAAATGATCCAACATGACGAACCGGGTTGGGCAGAGATGGTGCCGGAAAAAGTAGAGAAACTCGTGCGTGAAAAATATTTGTTTGAGTTTCCCGCGCAAAGCATTGTGTTTGAATATTAAGAATGAAAAAGAAATAACTTTCACTCTTAGAATTATTTCTTTCTCATTCCTTAATGAGGCTGCGAAGAATACTTCACAACGCCAATTACTCTATCATATCTTGCACCAAACGGACGATGATATACCACAATCGTATAATCGTTTTGCGTCGCATACCAATCGCCTTCAAGTTCCGACATATCGTATTGCTTCGTGCCTTTCGGCACTGTGACGTAAGCGTAATTATAAAAACCTTGTTTCAGAAATACGTTTGTTTTATATAAATTTGCTGCTTCATCATATTTTAAATGAAAACGCTCATCTAATTTCCAATCTGTCAAGCCGCCGAAAATATAAACCTCTTTGTCTTCGATTTCCGGTTTTTTCAGCGAAAAAAAAGTATTCACGTAATCACTCTGCACTTCATTCACGACATTTATTTGAGCCGTCGGTGCCGGTAACGTTGTTGAATTGGCGTTACCGCCGATGACCGAAATCGCACCTTGCGAATAATCTAAAGTTTCAACAAAAAACCTGCCGTTCAAATCGAAATAATAAATATAAGGTTGACGCGAGCGATCTAAATCCGGAACCAACAAAAATTCCCAAGTTTCGTCGCCTTGAATAATGCGTTGGACGCGCTCGGAACGATAGCGCGTACTGCGAACATCTACATAACGCCACTCGCGTCCGGCGGGAAAAATTAAAGAATCTATATTATCGTACGAAATTTTATCGCCGACGACGTATTGCGGTGTTTTTGCAATATACGCATTATCCCAACGTCCATTTTGCAAAACAGTCGTGCGAATGTCATTCATCGGATTCTGAATACGAAAAGTTTTCGGGTCAATTTGAAAATGAATATCTTGATGCGTGTTGTAGTAAATCGCAGAAGCCGTTGCGGGAATCGTCGCAATACTAATGATAGGTTCTGAAATAATGAAGCGGCGCGTAAATATCGGCGTTTTGTCGCCGTTATCGAGATACACGTGCAGAACATAGTTACCTGATTTCGTAAACCGAATCACATCATTCGGAATTTCCAACCTGTAATTTGTAAATTGCACATTCGTCGCTTGTGCCGACCGATATTCTCTGATGCGATCTTCTTGCAAAGCTTCTAAATATTCTATTTTATCTAAGCGCGAAGGTTTCCAATCGCGGTCGCATTGCTCGACGGTGTAGCTGTAATTTTTTACATCAGCATCTAAATCATCGAAATGCAATTTCAAAGTTTGATTTGATTTTAAGTCAATGATGACATCGCCGTTGCCGTCCAAAGCATCGGCAAATTGTACGGTTCGGATATTTTTAGCGTAAACAGTATCCACTGCCGGCAATGATTGTGCTGAAAGTACCGACGTAAATATCAGCATCAGTAAGACGAATAAGTATTTTTGCATAAATGAGTGGTTGTTAACTTTTGAGGTTTTTAAAAACTCTTCAAAAGTTGTTGCGATTTTGTCGCGCAATTTTTTTTAACGAAAATTCCGGTAATAAATTTAATTTTGCGTAAAAAAAATAAAACGTTCAATAAATTTATGAAATTTCTCATCGTCGGTCTTGGCAATATTGGTTCCGAATACGAAGATACGCGACACAATATTGGTTTCAATATTTTGAATCAATTATCCGCCGATTTAGACGCGCCTTTCCAACTCGAACGTTTAGCACATGTAAGTTCGGCAACGTACAAAGGTAAAAAGCTCACGCTCATAAAACCGACAACATATATGAATTTGAGCGGAAAAGCTGTTCAGTATTGGTTGCAAAAACTCGACGTGCCTGCGGAAAATATGCTCGTTGTATTAGACGATTTGGCACTCGATTTCGGTACACAACGTTTGCGCCCGAGTGGTTCGGCGGGTGGACACAATGGTTTGAAAAATATTGATTCGATTCTAGAACACAATAATTATCCGCGCCTACGTCTCGGTATCGGCGATAATTTCAGAAAAGGTCAACAAGTAGATTATGTTTTAGGTAAATGGACGAAAAAAGAATTGGAGATTCTGCCGGATATAATAACAAAAGCCGCTGATACCGTAAAATCTTTCGCTTCTATTGGTTTACAGTTAACGATGACAGCATTTAATAAAAAAGTTTGACTGGTTAATTGGTTGAACCAATCAACCTAAATGATGTTCGATGATAAACCGTCGCCCCGAAATTTTTAATCCCATCTCTGTGTTTTTTTGTCGAATAACCCATATTATTTTTCCAGTCGTAATTAGGAAATTCGCTGTGTAATTTTTTCATATAATCATCTCGAAAAGTTTTTGCCAATACGGATGCTGCAGCAATTGACGCAAATTTACTGTCGCCTTTAATAATACATTGATGCGGAATGAGGTGTGACGATTTAAAATACTTACCATCAATCAAAAGTAATTCGGGTACGATTTTATTTTTGATTTGTTCTATGGCGCGTTGCATCGCTAAATAAGAGGCGTTTGCAATATTAAATTTGTCAATTTCTTCAACACTTGCAATGCCGATAGCAAAAGCCCGAGATTGTGCTTCAATGAGCGGACGCAATCGGTAACGGTCTTTTTCGGTAAGTAATTTTGAATCAGTAAGTCCGGGTAAATAAAAATTTTTTGGTAAAATAACTGCTGCCGCAACAACATCACCGCACAAACAGCCGCGTCCGACTTCATCAACGCCGACTTCGATGAGGTTTTCCGTGTAATATGGTTGAAGTGACAAGTTAATCTAAGATTTTACGGCATTAGTAATATGTGCCAAATGATGACGACAATGCCAAGAATACATGCCTAAAACATATTTCAATGTCATGGTTTTTTTTGCTTCCGGATGAAAATACGTGCGCAAAAAATCATCGGGTTTCATGTGATTGAGCACGTTTATCCAACGTGTGTGCAAGGCTTCGATGATTTGCAACGAAGGCTCGATAGACAATTGATAATCATATCCTTTTGCCCATTCCGCTTCTTCGTATGGTCTTATAATCGGATTAGTTTCAGTCAAAGCTAATTTGAATCGCGTAAAAGCATTCATGTGACTGTCGGCAATATGATGCACAACTTGACGAATTGTCCATCCACCTGGACGATAAGGTGTATCTAATTTTTGCGGTGTTAAATCCTTAACAGCTTCTTTGAGTTGTTTTGGCAACGCGGTAATATCTTCTATCCATTGCGTTAAATCGCTTTGTGCAATGTGCGCCGGCGCGTGGTATTTGCCGATAGGATATTGCAGGTTTGTCTGGTCAGTTATTGTCATTTTAATATGGTTATTCGTTATCCATTACTCGTTATCCGCTATTCGCACTTTTTTTACGAATAACAGATAACGAATAACGGATAACGAACTTTTAAATTCCTAAAATTTTTCTATTTTGTTTTTCATCGGCAACGCCGCCGGCGAAATCGTCAAAGGCGCGTGCTGTTACTTCAATGATATTTTTTTTGATAAATGGCGCACCTTCTCGCGCACCTTGTTCCGGTGATTTGATGCAACACTCCCACTCCATCACCGCCCAACCGGTGTAATCATAAGCGGAAAGTTTTGAAAAAATGCCGGGAAAATTCACTTGACCATCGCCGAGCGAGCGAAAACGTCCGGGACGATTCACCCAATCTTGATAGCCGCCGTAAACACCTGAACGTCCGGTCGGATTGAACTCCGCATCTTTTACGTGAAACATTTTTATGCGCTCGTGGTAAATATCTATAAACGCTAAATAATCCAATTGTTGCAAAACAAAATGCGAAGGATCGTATAAAATATTAGCGCGTTTATGATTTTTTACGTGGTGCAAAAACAATTCGAAAGTAGCACCGTCATGCAAATCTTCACCCGGATGGATTTCATAACACAAATCAACACCGACATTATCAAAAGCGTTGAGTATTGGAGTCCAACGTTTTCCTAATTCTTTAAAAGCTGTTTCCGCCAAACCTTTCGGACGCTGCGGCCAAGGATAGACTGTGTGCCACATTAAAGCACCGCTAAAGGTTGCGTGCGCGTTTAAACCTAAATTGTATGATGCTTGTGCCGCATACATGAGTTGTTGCACCGCCCATTTTTGTTGTTCTTTCGGTTTGCCACGCAATTCGGCAGGTGTAAAACCATCGAAACCGGTAGTAAAAGCCGGATGCACGGCAACAATTTGTCCTTGCAAATGCGTAGAAAGTTCCGTGATAGCTATGCCGTTGTTTGCGGCGGTACCCGCAAGTTCATCGCAATAAGTTTTAGAAGTAGCGGCTTTTTCTAAATTAAAAAGTCGCGCATCCCAAGTTGGTATCTGCACGCCAATGTAACCGAGATTACTCGCCCAAGCACAAATGTTTTCAAAAGTATTAAACGGTGCCTCGTCGCCTGCAAATTGTGCCAAAAAAACGGCGGGTCCTTTTATGGTTTTCATAAATTTAAAGTTTAAGTCTGTTAAGTCTTTAGCTATAAACTATGAGCTATTAAATATAGAAACTCAAGACTCATAGCTCACAGTTCATAGCGAAAAACTAACAGAGCCAAAAATACATGCTTAAATATTTTTTTTGTAATTTTTAATTATAAATCTTAAAACGCAATCTGAAAAACACTAAATTTGGCTTATTATTGGTTAGTATTTAGCTGTAAGCTGTGAGCTATGAGCCTTGAGTTTCTATATTTAATAGCTCACAGCTTATAGCTAAATACTCAATTCCTTTTTATTTTGACAACTAAAATAGACACACTGTCGGAAAACATGAGTTTGCTGCCGATAGTAGAAACTTATGTTTACGAATTTTTTAGAAATCGGATCGACGAAAAATATGTTTATCACGACATCAGCCACACGGTTGAAGTGGTAATGGCTTGTCGTGAATTGGCAACAGCTTATAAAATTTCCCGAGAAGATTATGAAATACTCATGCTTGCAGCGTGGTTTCATGATACCGGTTTTGAAATGGGTCCGGAAAAACACGAAGAACGCTCGGCACAAAATATGAAAAATTTTTTTTCTAATTTCAGTTGCCCCGAAAATCATTTAGAAAAAATTTGCGAGTGCATTCTTGCCACTAAATTGCCGCAACAACCTCATACGCTCTTAGAAAAATTATTTGCGATGCCGATTTGAGTCACTTGGGGAGTAAATCTTTTTGGCGACGCACCGCGCGCGTGCGCGAAGAAATGGCTTTAACGCAAAATCTGACGATGAGTGAGGAGCAGTGGATAGATTTTGAAATCACTTTTTTACTTGGACATAATTACCACACCGATATAGCTCAGCACTTATTTGATAAACGCAAATCCAAACACCTCAAACAGATGCAACAACAAAAAAAACGCATCGCCGCCGATAATGATTCCGATAATTTAGAAGAATTAATAACACTTGACTACTCGCTTAATAAAAAGACTTCAGACAAAAAAGATGAAAGTAAATTTTAATCGCGGTCATTCGGCAGAGGTGTTAAAACGATGTATCCCACTCCCTATGACACGCACAATAATTTAAGTGCTATTGCCGACCAAAAATCGAACCTCATGTTGAGCATCAATACACTAATGATTGCGATTATACTTCGCTGCTTATTCCGCAATCAGATGCTTCGCCGCATTTTGTGGTGCCTACTTTTGCTTTATTGGCGGTGTGTTTGTGTTCGATTGTTTTGGCGACGCTTTCTACGCTTCCGAAAGTAAAGACAGGGCAAGTAACTTTGGATGATATCAGGAATAAACGTTCGAATTTACTTTTTTTCGGGAATTTTTATAGAATGAAACTCGATGATTATCAAGGGGTGTAATGGAAATGGTAAAAGATCCGGATTTTCAATATAGTTCTATGACGTGCGATTTGTATTTTGTCGGCAAAGTTTTGGCGCGAAAATATCAGTGTCTAACAATCTGCTATAATGTTTTCATGTTCGGCATGATTGCCTCAGTCATTCTATTTGTCGTTGCTTTTATTGCAGGCGGTTCATTTACCGGAAAATCGTTTCTGTTTTTTAAAATTCATTAAAGTATTTTTATTATAAAATGCGGATTTATTTATTTACAGTTCTCATTTAACTTTAACGCTATCAATATAATACAATAATTTTCCGACATTAATCACGTATTTACTTTGATAAAACGCAATATCATAATAAGAATCTCTGTCAGTCGTAAAATCCGAATTATATTTTATGTCTTGAACTTTAGTGAGTGTTATATCTGACATACCGTAAGGCAAACCGCGCACCGTTTCCGAAAAAACTTTATCCCCGGCAGTAACAACATAACGTAAATCACCCGGTTTGCTGTTGCGTTTCCAAGTGGCACCTAAATCTGATGATACATAAAAATCAACAGCGTTAAAACCGGTGGCGTATAATTTTCCTTTATACTCAAAAAAATTCAAAACCCAATCCGGAAACAATCTGCGTACTTGTCCGTCAAGCGAGATGCGATAACCACCGTCTTTTGTCGCTAAATAAAAATTACCCTCCAAAAATTTAGAAGATTCTACTCTGCCGTCCGTACCTAAATTCGGAATATTTATGCGTTGTATAGAATTAATAGAAACAAATTTAGTAGCACTGAAATCCATTTGAATATCTAAGATAAATGCTGTGGCTAAATAAGTTGGATAAACAACGCCGGTAACGAGATATTTAGTTCCATCGGCACTGTAACAACCTGGAGTACGCGCCAAAACATCTGTCTGAAAAGATTCTTTTTTCAAAGTGTCAATTAAATCAGTTGTTAAAACACGTTTAATTTCTGTAGCACTTCGATTGCTGCGAAATTCCAAGAGTTGTTTATTATCCGTGTTTTGAACCACACGTATAAAAGTATTATCCGACATAACAGGCATACCGTAGAGTTGACGATCAGTCGGCAGCGGACGTTTTTCCAATAAATTTAAAAATTTATCGAACCGCGAGAATTGGTTATTGGATAAAGCTAATAAGTCTGTTGGCGTAGCGTATAGTGTCCTGATAAGTTGCTC
>JAYTIA010000452.1:0-4187 GCA_043732145.1 Saprospiraceae bacterium | reverse complement strand
CTGTGGGACCGTCCCAATGCGCGGAAATAAAACCTGTTTTAGTGTCCAATACTTCTTCGAAAGTTTTAAAATCATCAACATGTGTAATATGCTCGTCGCGATATTTTTTAGCGCGCGTGAACATATCTGTTTGAATATCCTTCAGCAATTTAACGATGTGTTTTTCGGCATCATCAACACCAATGCTTACTTTTTCTTTCGTATCGCGTCGTGCCACTTCAATTTTTCCTTCAACTAAATCACGCGCACCGATTCCGATTCGTACAGGCACACCAATCATTTCATATTCGGCAAATTTAAAACCAGGACGTTTGCTGTCATCTTGATCGTATTTTACGCGAATACCCTCAGCACGTAATGCTTTTTGCAATTTTAAAGCTGCCGCATCAATTTCGGGTGTAGGTTTCGGAATCGGCACTATAACCACTTGAATCGGTGCAAGTTTCGGAGGTAAAATCAAGCCGTCATCATCTGAGTGCGTCATAATCAATCCGCCGATTAAGCGCGTGGAAGCACCCCAAGATGTAGCCCAAACAAATTCTTCTTTGTTCTGATTGTTTAAAAATTTTACCTCAAAAGCCTTCGCAAAATTTTGACCGAGAAAATGCGAGGTACCGGCTTGCAATGCTTTACCGTCTTGCATCAAAGCCTCGATGCAAAACGTTTCATCCGCTCCGGCAAAACGTTCATTCGCTGTTTTTATACCTTTAATCACAGGCATTGCCATATATTGTTCAGCAAAATCGGCATAAATATTTAACATTTGAATGGTTTCCGCCATTGCTTCTTCTTTTGTCGCATGCGCCGTATGACCTTCTTGCCACAAAAATTCTGTTGTGCGCAAAAATGGTCGTGTGCGCATTTCCCATCGCACCACATTTGCCCATTGATTAATCAATAAAGGCAAATCGCGATACGATTTTATCCAATTGCGATAAGTATCCCAAATAATAGTTTCCGAAGTTGGACGCACAATAAGTTCTTCCTCCAATTTTGCCGAAGGGTCAACAACCACACCGCCGCCATTCGGATCATTCATCAAACGATAATGCGTCACAACTGCACATTCTTTGGCGAAACCTTCGACGTGTGCCGCTTCTTTACTCAAAAAAGATTTTGGTATGAACAACGGAAAATAGGCGTTCACATGACCGGTGTCTTTAAACATTTTATCCAATTGATCGCGCATATTTTCCCAAAGTGCGTAACCGTGCGGTTTTATCACCATACAACCGCGCACCGGCGAATTGTCCGACAAACCGGCTTTCTTTACAATATCCAGATACCATTGCGAGTAATCTTCACTGCGTGGCGTTATTTCTTTTGACATAATTTCGATTTACGATTTACGATTTACGATTTCTTTTCAACTCGTAATTCGTGAACTTCGATTGTTTGCTTCTAAAAAAGCTCAAATTTATAACACAAGTTTATGAAGTTGCTTAAAAAAAATTCTTTCTTGAAACAATTTTATATTTTTACGTCAGAAACTAAAAAACTGTTTCAATAAACAAGTATTCCTTTTCCTTAAAACCTTTTATCAAATGAAATTTAAATTTCTCTCATTACTGTTTTGTTTTTTCTTTTTTAATGCTTGCAAAAATAATGAATCTTCCAAAAATACGGCAACTCCGGAAATTAAATCTTCCCCCTCTACTGCATCGGATAGTTTAGGTATCATAGAATCACTTCACGGTTTTTACACTTGGTATGATGCCAATGAAGAAAAACTCGTCAAAATCGATTTTATTGAGGAAGACAAGAAAGGTGGAAGCGTATTGAACGAAAAAAAATTACAAGATTATTTGGCAGAAGTAAAAAAATCCGGTTTTGTGAGTGATGAACTTGTTGCTGACGAAACTAAATTTTATTATGCTTGTGCAAAAATCTGGGTGAAAGAACAGCCTTTCGAATTACATACAGGTTTAGAGTCTGATCGTTTTTTGTGCGCCCAAGATTATATTGCGCCTTATAACACCGGCATCGTAAAATCTGTCATCAACGGCGACCGCGCACACGCTACTTTAACGCTTAAAGACGGCATGAATTTATCCAATGATTTTAATTATGAAATGAAAAAAGAAAACGGAAAATGGTTAATTGCTAAATTAGGTTGTGACAGTGGTGTGAAGTATTGAACTTCTAAAGTTATCGTAAATGAAACCTCGTTTTAATTTCGGCGGCAGCATTATCGGTGCCGCTTTTTTGATGGCAAATTCGAGCATCGGTCCCGGATTTTTGACACAAACGACCGTGTTCACAAAAGAACTCATGGCGAGTTTCGGTTTTGTGATTTTGGCTTCTATTATACTCGATATAGGTGCGCAACTGAATACGTGGCGCGTATTAAGTATGAGCGGTTTGCGCGCGCAAGATTTGGCGAATAAATTACTGCCCGGTCTCGGTTTTGTTTTAATGATACTCGTGGTTTTTGGCGGCTTCGCTTTTAATATCGGAAATATCGCGGGTTGCGGATTGGGTTTGAATGTGCTTACCGGTTTAGATTTCAGAGTCGGCGCGGCAATCAGTTGTATTTTGGCTTTGATTTTATTTTGGAACAAAGAAATCGGTGTCATGTTGGATACTTTTACAAAAATAGTTGGGTCGGCAAAAATTTTATTGACTTTATTTATTGCCGTAAGTGCCGGTCCGCCGTTACTTGAAGCAATTCATCATACATTTATTCCGGAAAAAATATCCTCAAAAGCAATTATCACGATTGTCGGCGGTACAGTGGGCGGGTACATTACTTTTTCCGGTGCGCATCGTTTATTAGATGCCGGTATCAGTGGCTTAAAAGATTTGGCGCAGGTGAATCGAAGTGCAGTAAGCGGTATTTTTATTTCCAGTTTGATGCGTTTCGTCTTATTTTTGGCAGCTTTCGGTGCTTTGACGCACGGTGCAATTTTGGACGCCAACAATCCGGCAGGCAGTATTTTTAAATTTGCCGGCGGACAACTTGGTTATATCATTTTCGGCATCGTCATGTGGTTCGCGGCTATTTCGTCGGTCGTCGGTGCTTCCTACACTTCGGTTTCTTTTTTCAAAACATTTCATCCGGCGTTGGCGCAGTATGAAAAATTGAGCATTTCTTTATTCATCATTATCTCAACGCTTATTTTTATTATCGTCGGCAAACCTGTTCAATTATTAATTGCTGCCGGTGTAATAAACGGTTTAATTTTACCTTTCGCACTCGCTGTTGTACTCGTCGCTGCTACAAAAAAAAGATTGATGAACAATTACGCGCATCCGGTTTGGATGCAAGTTTTTGGTTGGTTCGTTGTAGCAGTTATGGGAAGTATGAGTTTAATAGCAATGAAAGAATATTTTTTTTAGTAGTTACTGCATTGATGTTGGTTTCTGAATCAGAGTTACAGGAATTACAGAAATTTTCATAATGATAAAATGGTAGCTGACTCATTTTTGCATTTGATTAAAAGAGTTGACATAGTCTTCCAATAATTTTATAATGACTGCTTCGTATGTTTATATTTTTTAAACTTTCATGCTGTTAGTTTTTTGTTTTTTAATAATTACTGAAGTCGGATATAACAACTAAAAGTCAAATTGAAAAACGTCAAGCCGGAACAAAAGCAAAATGGAAGTACAAAATGTTGATTGTACTTCCGTTTGTCCCAATAACGCCAAACCCAATATTGTAGACAGCTTTTATTGCGGAATTTGTTCTACCAAAATTTCATTTCCTTCTTTGTCGTAATAAGTACAAGTCATTTCGTCCATACAGATTGTCCACTTTTCAATGCCAAACGTTGCACACATTTTAATGAAAGTCAAGAAGTCTGTTTTACCTTGCTGATGAGCAACTAACTCTGTCTTAAAATCTTCACCTTTTGAAGTGTCAGCAATTACTAATGGGTCATACTTTGCAGGTACTTTCGCTGTGTAATTATTATCACCGTGATAGTCAATGTGTCCATCTGTAACGTATGCTTCATAATGAGTAACACCCAACGCTTTAATTTCTTTAATGTAAGAAGGAAAGTCTGCACCTGATTTCACTTTGCCGTGAGCCGCTTTGATTTGTTCTACTGTAAACATTTTTGCTTTGTTTTTAATTGTTAAACGATTAATTGAATTACACGCAACCATAATGCTTAAAGCTGTCTAAATGATTGTTGATTTTAGAAGTACATTTTTTATTGTCTTTACATTAAGATTACAAT
>JAYTIA010000451.1:0-4188 GCA_043732145.1 Saprospiraceae bacterium | reverse complement strand
CGAAAGCATAAGCGTTTTTAAGTTTATGCTTTTTAAATAATTCAATCACTTTGGGTAGATATGGTTGTATGGCACTGTTTATCATATTTCAAATATTTAGTGGTTCTTAATTTTATTCTTCTCATCCACATAAACAACAATTGGTTCGTGGTGTTTCAGTTCGTCCGGTTGCATCCACGCGAAAGTCATGATGATAATAACATCATCTACTTGAACCATGCGCGATGCGGCACCGTTTAAGCAAATCACGCCGGAGCCGCGCACGCCTTTAATGGCATAGGTTTCAAAACGCGCACCGTTATTATTATTGACAATGAAAACTTTTTCGTGGACTTGAATATTGGCGGCTTCCAATAAGTCTTCATCAATCGTGATGCTGCCGACATAATTCAAATTTGCCTCCGTCACATGAGCGCGATGAATTTTAGATTTTAGAGCTTCTAAGAACATTTTATTAGTTATGAGTTGTTAATCGTTAGTTGTTAATTTACGATTCCATTATTAAGCGTAAAACGATTAGTCAAACTTGTAACTAACAGCTAACAATTAACAACTATTTAGTTTCCTGCGCGTTTGCGCATATCTTTTGAAAAGAGGTTTGAACTGCCGTGTTTTTTAGTTTTCATGGATGTCGTAAAAGATTTTGTCGGACAACCGACTCCTTTGCTGCACGCCGTGAAAAACACAACACTACAACATAAAATAACAAAAAAGGATTTTATCGGAAGGTGCATGGCGAAAATTATTTTTTTGATTCTTTATTTAGACACTGAACGTCTTTTTAGAAACGAAATAAAGCGTTATTTATTTATTAAGGCAAAGTTAGAATGTTTATTCGGGTTTTACAATTCTTCTCGCTATTCTTGATTCGGAATGTTTTATTAAAAAAGAATTTTTAACGTTGCTAGTAATGAGGCAATAATTTTAAATAAAAAATGATAGAACTATCGACAACTAAAACTGAAGCCAAATAAACTGATATTATTTTGTGCCGAGTAAAACGGATTAAAGCAGGATAACAATTATTTCAATCGTTCTAATAAAAAACTCTTAAAGATAAAAAAATTTTACGAATGATAATAAAACAAAAAAAATAATGCAAAATCACTTATTTTTGTTCGGTTTATTTTCAAGTTCATTAATTCACACATCTAAACCGAATCGAATTAACCAATAACCAATAACCGATAACTAATAACTAATAACTATCATGATATCCAATCGTCGTTCTTTCCTAAAACTTTCCGGAGTACTCGCTATCGGGTTTTCTTTACCGGATATTTTGAATGCCAAACACCTCACCGTCATTACCGATGCTGCGGATTTAGAATTGATACCGTATGTACTAATCACGAAAGACAATAAAATAACCATTCTTTGCCCAAAACCGGATATGGGTCAAGGCACGACACAATCAATGCCGATGCTTGTCGCGGAAGAGTTGGAGGTGAATATGGATCAAATTGCGATAAAATTTACTAACGGTACTGAAAAATATGGGGCGCAAGGCTCAGGCGGTTCGTCGTCGGTGCGCACACGTTGGTTGCCGATGCGTCAAGCCGGGGCTGCGGCAAAAGAAATGCTGATTAAAGCGGCTGCCAATAAATGGAAAGTTTCCGAAACGGATTGCTATGCCGAAGGTGGAAAAGTTTTCAATAAAATTACGAAAGCAAGTTTCACCTATGGTGAATTAGTAGACGATGCATCCTTATTGGAAGTGCCGAAATCGCCGAAATTGAAAGCGATAAAAGATTTTAAACTCATCGGCAAAAGTATTCCGCGACACGATTTGCCCGCAAAAACAAACGGCACGGCTGTTTTCGGTATTGATGTGAAAGTGCCGAATATGGTTTATGCCGTTGTGTTGCACTCACCGGTCATTCACGGAAAAATAAAAAGTATTGACGATTCGGCTGCGTTGAAAGTACAGGGTGTGAAAAAAGTAATTCGCACCGAACGCAAAACTAATTTCAAAACTTTCGAATGCGTTGCAGTCATTGCCGACAATACTTGGGCTGCGATGCAAGGCAGAAAAGCATTAAACATAGAATGGGATAACGGCGATTACGATAAAAATTCGACGGATAAATATTACGCCGGCTTGCGCGATTTGGCAAAACAAGAGGGTGTGACTCAAAAAGATAAACGCGGCGATATGGAGGCAGGTATGAAATCGGCTGCAAAAACTTTGGAAGCACAATATGAAACACCGTTCACAGCGCACGCGATGCTCGAACCCGAAAATGCTATTGCCTTCGTACAAGCCGACAAAGCAGAAATTTGGGCACCAATTCAAGGCGCAGATTGGTTACTTCCCGGTTTGGCAAGTTATTTAGGTTTAAAAAAAGAGCAGATAAAAATAAATGTGCAGCTCATGGGCGGTGCTTTCGGTCGCAAATCTTATTACGATTACGTCATGGAAGCCGCGCATATTTCAAAACAATTGGGTGTACCTGTAAAACTTACTTGGTCGCGTGAAGATAGTTTGACGCAAGGACCTGTGCGTCCGGGAATGTTAAGCGCGATGCGTGGTGGTTTAGATGCCTCCGGTAAAGCCGTTGCATTGGAACATAAAATTGTAGGCGCATTACTTTCCTGGCAAAATTTTAAAAGGAATGCTGCGCAAGGGGATTCTTGGGCGGAAGGTGTTGATGTAAAAGATAGTCCTTACGCTATTGAAAACCGTCAACAAAAATTTGTCCTTGCTGAAACAGATACACCTATATTATGGTGGCGTTCGGTATATGCTTCTACAAATCTTTTCGGACATGAAAGTTTTATTGACGAATTGGCTCACGCTGCGAATAAAGATCCTTTTGATTTTCGCTTAAATATGTTAGACACGCAACCGCGTTTTAAAACGGTTTTGAATACATTGAAAGAAAAAGCCGGTTACGGAAAAAAATTATCCGAAGGACAAGCGATGGGTATTGCGATTGCGCGATCATTTGAAACTATTTGTGCTTATGCCGTTACAGTTTCTAAACAAGGTAACGGTGTGAAAATAGAAAAAGTAGTGGGTGTCATAGATTGCGGTGTAGCGATAAATCCGGATCAAGTGCGTGCACAAACGGAAGGCAATATCGTAATGGGTTTGTCAACGGCACTTAAAGAGCCGATTACAATAACTGACGGAGAAATTACACAAACAAATTTTCATTTGTTCAATCCGATGCGTCTCAATGAAACGCCGCCGGTGATACAAATTCATATTGTACCGAACGAAGAAAATCCGAGCGGTGTCGGCGAACCTGGATTGCCGCCGATTGCACCGGCGTTGTGTAACGCGATTTTTAATTTGACAGGTAAAAGAATTCGTAAATTACCGTTTGATATTGGGAATATCGGTTAGATCGTTTTTAATATTAGTAACGGCAGATTTCAATCTGCCGTTACTAATATTTTGCGGCTATCGGCATTTTTTTTTAAAATCCAAAATCGTAAATCCAAAATCTAAAATCGTAAATGATACGTCGTACCTTTATAAAAAACTCTTCCACTGCCGTTGTTGCCGGTTTAGTCGCACCGAATTTAATAGAAACAAAAGCACCGAAAAAAGCATTTGCGCACCATGTTTTCTTCTGGTTGAAAAATCCGGACAGCAAAGAAGACCATGCGCAACTTTTGGCGGCATTGAAAGCATTGAAACAAATTGAAGTTGTAAAGTACGCACACATCGGCGCACCGAGTATCAACGACTTAGATAAACCGGTAACAGATGCGTCATATTCTTTTTCAGTTTTGTTGTTGTTCGACAACAAAAAAGACGAAGAAACGTATTTGTATCACCCGCTGCACAAAAAATTCGGCGCGGAAAACAATCATTTGTGGTCGAAGGTAATTGTGTATGATTCAAATCAATTATGAATTAAAAATTTCCGTGCATATAAAAAAACTAATCCTTCTCGCACTCTTTTTCATCACTTTTTTAAGTGTTTTAACAGCACAATTCAAAGAAAATGGTTCTGCTTTTAAATACGGCGACAGATGTTGGCAACTCACCGATGCGAAAAATTTTTTGGTAGGTTCAATTTGGTACGAACAAAAACTTAACTTGAACGAATCTTTCGATTTAACGATTGATGTGAACTTAGGTTGTAAAGATGCGGATGGTGCGGATGGTATTGTTTTTGGATTGCAACCGGTGAGTACTTCTATCGGTGTTGCGGGTCAAGGTTTGGGTTTTCA
>JAYTIA010000450.1:0-4189 GCA_043732145.1 Saprospiraceae bacterium | reverse complement strand
AAGTTTTTTTGCTGCGAGAACTTAACCACGATGCGCGTTTATGGGATGTTTTAGTGGACCCGGCGCGTAAAATACGTGTCGGCAATAAACTTTATTTTGAAGATAAAAACAATAACGAAATACTCGTGGCAGAAGTAGTTGATAATACGACTTCACGCGGTAGAACAATTCGTTTTTTATTTGAAGGCACCGAAGAAGAATTTCAGAGAGATCTATCTATTTTGGGTCAAACGCCATTGCCTAAATATATTAAGCGTGAACAAGAGGATGAAGATACAGAACGTTATCAAACAGTTTATGCTTCTCAACTCGGTGCTGTAGCTGCACCAACTGCGGGCTTACATTTCAGCAGAGAACTTTTGAAACGTTTAGAACTTCAAGGCGTAGATTTTGCTGAGGTAACTTTGCACATCGGCTTAGGTACTTTTCGCCAAATTGATGTGGAAGATTTATCGAAACATAAAATGGAAGCTGAATATTTTAAAATTGATGCAGCTACTGCCGATAAAGTTAATGCAGCAAAAGAACGCGGCAGCAGAGTTTGTGCTATCGGAACAACTACTATGCGAACAATTGAAACGGCAGTTACTTCAACCGATAGAATTAAAGCGGCGGAAGGTTGGACAAATAAATTTATTTTTCCGCCTTATGATTTTCATGTAGCTGATTCATTGATTACAAATTTTCATTTGCCGAAATCCAGTTTGCTTATCATGATTGCTGCTTTCGCCGGCTTAGAACTTATCATGGATGCTTACCAAGAAGCCATTAAGGAAAAATATCGCTTTTACAGTTATGGTGATGCGATGCTAATAATTTAGTTGTTAGGTATCAGCTATCAGCAAAACTGAATAACTGATAGCTGATAACTAACAACTAACAACTAAATTAACAACTATTTAAAAATATAAAATTATGTACTGGACACTTGAATTAGCTTCTTATTTAGAAGAAGCACCATGGCCCGCTACACGCGATGAATTAATAGACTATGCCATCCGCTCCGGCGCTCCGATAGAAGTGATTGAAAATTTGCAACAATTGGATGACGAAAACGAAATGTTCGAAAGTATCGAAGATATTTGGCCTGATTATCCGAGAAAAGATGATTTCTTTTTCAATGAAGATGAATATTGATTTCAAACACAATTGTTTGTGATATTTAATCAATAAAAAATAAACAAAGTCTTTCGAGTATTTTATTCGAAAGACTTTTCTGTATATTTGTGTTTAATCTTTTAAAAAGAGATGAAACAAAAATGATATGGGAGCTATTTTTTTTTTGTTACTGACGTGTGTCCTTTCATGGTATATCGTAGGTGCAATTTGGATGGCATCGGTTATGTTTAACAAAGCAACTATAGAAAAAAATAAAATTGACGGAAAAAGTGTTTTGGATGATATGCCACGGGCACCGCCGATGCCTGTTGATGATTCTGAAAACGCTGAACCGCCTTCCGGTTTTACAGGCTTGTTTCCTGTGTTTCTGATACCTTTAGCAATTAACGTCATTTTGCCTTTTATTTGTTTTTTCGTACATCCCGTTTCTATTCCGATGGGTATGTTGTATTTAGCAGTCTTGTTAAATATTGTACTCTGTTATTTCCTTTATAATTTCGTGTCGCCGGTTTTAACACGCTTAGGAAATGCTCCAAATGTTAAAGGTTTAGAACCGGGTTTTGAAAAAAGGCATTTCCAATTAAATATACTCTGTACTTTGATTAGTATTGTTTGGACTTTTCTGGTTTGGAAGGCTCTCGTGCCATAAAAGATAAAAAAATGGAACACATAAAACTCAAAGTAGAAAAAACGGCGCACTTATATACGCATAACACAGCGAGCCAATCTACAAAATATCTTTGGATTGTTGCGCACGGTTACGGACAAACCGCTAATCGCATCATCAGAAAATTTACGCATTTAAATCATGAACACGCCGTCATTGCACCGGAAGGTTTGAATCGTTTTTATTTAGAAATGGGAAAAAGTCGCGCTGTTGGTGCATCTTGGATGACGAGTGAAGATAGATTGGATGAAATTGACGACTTCAATAATTTATTGAACCAAATCGAAAAGGATTATTTGCCGAAATTGAATGAAGATGTAAAAATTATTTTACTCGGTTTTTCCCAAGGCGGCGCAACTATTTTGCGGTGGATAAACGCGCATCGTCCGAAATGTCATTACGTCGTGTTGTGGGGAGCCGCTTTTCCTCACGATATTGATTACGCACCGTTACAAAATTATTTTTTACACAAAAAATTATATCTCATCATCGGCGATAATGATGAATATATCAATTCAGAAAATAAAATAGGGCAACGCGCATTTTTGGAAAAAAATAATTTATCCGTTACAGAAGTAAATTTTGAAGGCAAGCACGAGATTTTAGTGTCGGTTTTGGATGCGTTTATTGAAATGAATATATACTCAATGTAATTTATTATCCGTTACTCGTTTATCATTAATCATAGTAATTTAACGGAAGCTGATAATGAGTAAAGGATAAGGGCTTTTAAAAATATTTAAAATTATGATTGTTCTCAATTTTCTGTAAACAAGCGTAAATAAGTTGAATCACTTGTTCGACATCATTTTTGTGCGCCATTTCAACCGTTGTGTGCATATAACGCAAAGGCAAAGAAATGAGTGCAGATACGACACCGCCGTTTGAATATGCAAAAGCATCTGTATCTGTGCCCGTGCTGCGACTGTTGGCGTTGCGTTGGAAAGGAATTTTTTCCGCTTCGGCTGTATCAATAATTAAATTCAGTAAATTATTATGAACTGCGGGTGCGTAAGCCAAACAAGGTCCGCGTCCGCAACGAATATCGCCTTGAACTTTCGGATTCATGAGTGGTGTAGAGGTGTCGTGACAAACATCTGTAACGATAGCAACATTCGGTTTTATAGTGTCCGCAATCATTTCCGCACCGCGCAAACCTACTTCTTCTTGAACCGAGTTAACTACGTAAAGCGTGTAAGGCAATTTTATTTTATTTTCGTGCAGCAGACGCGCCACTTCGGCAATACAAAATCCGCCGATGCGATTATCTAAAGCGCGACCGCAATAAAAATTATCATTGATTGTCGTGAGTTCATCCTCATAAGTAATGACGCAACCGGGGTGAATTCCTTTTGCAGTTACTTCATCGCGGTTTTTTGCGCCGATGTCAATAAAAATATTATTCAACTCCGCCGCCAAATTCGCTTCTTTACCGATACGCACGTGAATTGCGGGCCAGCCGAAAACGCCTTTTATAATACCGTTTTTTGTATGAATGTTCACACGTTTTGAAGGCGCAATCATTTGATCGGAACCGCCGTTGCGAATGACGTGAATAAAACCATCGTCGCTGATATAATTGACAAACCACGATATTTCATCGGCATGGCCTTCGATGACTACTTTAAATTTTTTACCGGGATTAACGACGGCATATACTGTACCGTAATTATCCACGTGCCAATCGTCAATGAAAGGCTTAATGTAATTGAGCCAAAGTTTTTGTCCGGTAGCTTCAAAACCGGTAGGCGAGGCATTGTTTAAATACTCAAACAAAAATTTTTCAGATGCTGCAGTAATAACGCTCATACTTTGTCAACGAATGATCCGAATTTAAAAAATTTTGTGCGTGCAATTTCAGCTAAACTATTTTCTTGAAATGGTTGGCATAGCGCGCAAAAGTACAATAAAAATGTAAATTTAATTTATGAAATTTATTTTTTGGCATAATTATTCAAAACGTTTTCAAATATTTAGATGTTTAATAGTAAATTTTTATACTTCTATAACGACATTTGCAGTATAATAGCTATCAGCCTTCAACTATGAGCATTCAACTATCAGCCTTCAACTATTAAAACAAACCTGGTGGCTTATAGCTGATAGCTGACGGTTGAAATTTATAAAGTTATGATTCAAACAGATATTATTATTATCGGTGCCGGACCGGTTGGTTTGTTTACTGTTTTTGAAGCCGGTTTACTAAAATTAAAATGTCATTTGATTGATGCCTTACCGCAAGTGGGCGGCCAATTGACAGAAATTTATCCGAAAAAACCGATTTATGATATTCCGGGTTGTCCTGCAGTATTGGCGAGCGATTTGATAAAAAATTTGATGCAACAAATCAAACCGTTCAAACCGACTTTTACACTCGGCGATCGCGCTCAAAGTATTGAACGT
>JAYTIA010000449.1:0-1500 GCA_043732145.1 Saprospiraceae bacterium | reverse complement strand
GCGCAAATTGAATCGCCGTTACAAATCGGTGCGATGCACGCGGAATGGTTTGCCGGTGTCGCTAAATACGATTTCATCGGTTTTGCAAAACCGATTGGCAGTGAGGGAAAAAATGTTATCGGTGCATCTGTGATTCGTTTGGGTATTGATAATATACCTTACACACTCAATTTAGTTGGTCCTGACGGTAGTATCAATTATAGCAACGTCACACAATTTTCATCGGCAGATTATGCCTTGCAATTAAATTTTGCCAGAAAACACAACGGAAATTTATCTTACGGCGGTAGTTTGAAAGTTATTCGCCGCGTCATTGGTACGTTTGCAAGTGCGTGGGGAGTCGGTATTGATGTCGGTGTACAATACAAATCCGGCGATTGGATTTTTGCGGCAACGGGCAGAGATATTACTTCCACTTACAACGCTTGGACAGCAACACTTACTGACGATGAAAAAAACACTTTTGCCGCAACCGGAAATACAATTCCTAAATCATCTGTTGAATCTACTTTGCCCACAATTTTTTTAGGTGTGGCGAGAAAATTTGCTTTCGGAGAAAATTTCCGGTTAACCACAGAATTAGATGCCGGCATCGCTACCGACGGACAACGCAACGTACTCGTCAGCAGCAGTGCGTTTAGCATTGACCCGCGTTTTGGTTTGGAATTGGCTTATCAAAAAAATATTTGGTTGCGTGCGGGTGTAGGTAATTTTCAAAACATCAAAAACGAAACGGATCCGAGTAAAAAAGAATTAAATTTTCAACCCAATTTCGGTGTCGGTTTGCGTTTGGGTGGACTGACGATTGATTACGCTTTAACGAACATTGGCAATGTGTCGCAAGTATTATATTCCAATATTTTTTCTTTAAAACTCAATTTCAACAGCAGAAAAGATGGGCGGGATTTAAAGAAATTTTAGAATCGTTATCGATTATCCGTTATCCGTTAATTGTTTTAACGAATAACGGATAACGACTAAAAATTAACCTATTTAAAACTGCCATCCTCATTCATGCGGCGATAAATAAAATTTTTAACTGTGAATGAATCGCGTGACGTGATGAACAGAGAATCGCCGATAACTTTAATATCGCCACTTTTCAATAATTCTTGACAATAGCGGCTGATACTGCTTTTATCAATATTTAAAGTAGTTACCGGTTTTTCTAAAAGTGCGTAACAAAAAGTACAAACGTGTTCTTGATTGTTGGTATAGTATTCAATATTACCATTGTAACTCACGCACATATTGGCGCGTAATTCCATGAATGTACCGCCGACTTTGTGAATCGTATCATAAGTATTCACTTTAATAAATTTCCATTTACCTGAAAAATTATTGTGGAGTGTTTGTATTTCGGCTGAAGCATTTGCCGCAACGGGTGCCGGACAATTGCTCGTTGTGTTGCACGTTTCGTGCGAATCGCCGCAAGCAACGATTAGAAATAAAAAAGAAATAAAGACGAAAAGGCTACTTTGTTTTTTCATGTTACAGTTA
>JAYTIA010000448.1:0-10768 GCA_043732145.1 Saprospiraceae bacterium | reverse complement strand
AGAGGCACCGGCTGCACCGGCAGAATAAATTAATTGACAATTGTCAATTGTCAATTAATATTAGGACAAGTTTATTTTACACAAGCCTGATAGAGCCGATTGTTGCTTTATCAGGCTTGCTTTTAAAATGGTTGATGATTAATGGTTGATGGTTGAAAATTATTAACCATCAATTATCAATCATCAATTATCAATCATCAACCTTCAACCGTCAAACATCATTTTTTTATGCAAGATTTAGCAGAAAAATACATTATCAAGTTGCAAAAAATTGCGACAGATATTCAAAACAGTGAACCATTTGCATTGTATGCAGAATCTGAAGAAGAAGAAGATTACAAATCCGTTTGTGATGTTTACGAACCTCAAATTGCAAAAGTGTATCAAGAAATTGCCGCCAACGATCCGTTACAAATAGAAGCTGCGGAAAAAGTTTTAATCAATGATTATTTTGAAGGGTTGTATTTGCCGCGCATTTTGGGTTTTTCTATTTTACGCGGACAAGTAAATGACCAGACAAAATATGTGCGTCCGCAGAACCATTTCAAAGAAATTTTGAAAGCTATTTTAGAGTCCGCACACTTTGAAAACTTAAAAAAACGTATCGGACAAACGACACAAATCGGTTTCGCATTATCGAGTGATATTTGGATCACGGATTTCATCAGCGAAATTCCGAACAAACGCATTCGCTATTATTTGATGGGCAATAAATTGGATAAATACCGCGACCCGAAAGAGCGTCACGCCGCATATTCAAAATACAAAGCACAGTTTTCGCGCGAAAATTATTTGACGGCAATTTTTCCCGCCAATTTTTCGGAACTCAAAGTTGAATACCCGGAGTTGAAAAATTTCTTACTTTATCGAATCGCCAACAAATATCCGAACACAAGCCTATTGCCTTTTTTAGTGCAAACTATTAAAAACGAAACACTTTTCGGCACGATCGAGCATGTTCAATTGTTGTGCTTAGCCGTCAATTTCTTTAAAATGTCGCCTGCCGATGAAAAAGTCGTAAAAGATATTTTCAATAAAATGCGCAAAGAGGTGACGGGGTTTTCCGAAAAATATTTATCGTTCATCATCGAGTTGCATGATAAACACGTTGAATTAGACAGTGCTTCGGAAATAAAAGCTTCCGGATTTGTTGACGGTAATATAAAAGATGATGTTCAAGAGTATTATCGCATGACGGATATTGTACACACTCAAGGTTACAATAATCCCGACGTGATGAATGTGGTAAAAGTTTTTTACGACAAGCACGAAGGTTTGTCTGTCTTGAATGAATCTTTACGCCGTTTGGTCGGCGGTTATATTAACCGGTTGATTTCTAAATTATCCGAAAACGAATATCCGGATTATTTCGAGGCTTCAAAAATTTTCGCTTCTTATATGCGGTTGTTCGACAACGAACATTTTAATCAAAGTATTCGCGATGCATCCATCAAATATACAAACAAATGTTTCGTAAAATTTACGGACAAACGCGGTAAAGAATACCAAGAGGTCAAACGTTTCGTAAAAACAAATTTTACGCAGTGGCATTTTATGAAAGAAAAGGACGTGACGGAAATGTTTAAAAATCGGAGAAAAAAGAAAGGAGAAAAATAATTAGGAATGAGAAAGTAATAAGTCCTGCCGGCAGAACTTATTACTTTCTCATTCCTTACTCCTTACGCCCAAATATTTTTCCCACGTTAAACGCATCTTCCATTTTTTTATCTTCTTTTAACGATTCCGCGTCGGAAGAAATATCTTTTAATTGCGTTAAATCCGGTTTACCCGCATCTACCCAAGCGGTGAACCAAACGGAACCGAGTGCGAGAATGGCACGACGCATTTGTTCTTCAACCATTCCGTTTAGCGTTTTGTGATAGGTTTCTGAAAATTCGATGGTTTGTTTTTTTGTCACGACTTTTCCGGCAGTTTCTAACGTAAATTTTTCTTGCTCTTTGATTCCGACATTCGCAGCGCGTTCCGATTTTAAAACGGCGGGAACTAATTTGTTGGAGGAGATGACAATTTTCCAGAAAAAATTTCTTGTACTGTCAATGTATCGGGCGTTGCCGACAAAAAAATCGTAGCGCGCATCGGCAAATAATTCGGGCAAGCGACTTTCCCAAAAAGCGTGAATACCGTTTTGTTGCGTGAGTTGCCCATCATAATTTTCGGTGGTGTGCAACGGTACATGTGCATCGGCAATGTAATGTCCCATGTCGGCACTGACTTTTAATATACGGCGTTTATCTTTTTTGGTAAACGCTTCGGTGAGTTGGCGTTGCATATTTTGCAAATGATAGGGCAAAATTCCGTGCGTGAAAAGTTTATCGCGCACAAAACTTTGTTTAATATTTTTCAAAGCTAATCCTTCTTTTTTAAATAGTTGCGCGAGTGTATCAACGGATAAATTTTCCTGTGTATTCGGTGCGAGGCGGAGTAAATTATTAAAAGCAAATCGGCGCAAAAAAGAATCGGCAACGACAATAGAATCGCGCCGAAATATTTTTTTGATGCTTTTCGCAGTAAAAAAATAATCGTGCTTGCGGTGATGAATGGTTTTATTATCGAACAACAAAAGCGTATCGTTTTTATTTGTCACAATAAAACAATCGGTATTTTGAATTTGTGCATCGAGCCGATCGTGCGGTTGATTGTGTACGTGTTCTAAATCAATATAATGTCTGTAACCTTCACTTGCCGAAATGTAACGGCGTTTGTCAGGATCAACCGCGTGATCGGTGATATATTCAATTTCAGTTTTGTAAAGCGGCAACATTTCGGCGGGCAAAGTAAAAATGGCGAGCCTATTGATGCGTTTGTGCGCGAAAAATCCCCAAGTTCGATTTTGGATTTTGGATTTTGGATTTTGGATTGGATATTGCGGTTTTTTCGCAGGTATTGTTACGGCAAAAATAAAAAATAATCCGCAAAAAACAATAGGATAGCTGCGACTTAAAAATGTCGCAGCTATCCTATTTATTTTGTAATTATTGTTTTTCAATTTCATATAAATTGGTTTTAAAACCTCGACACCGATGTCGAAAATACGTAACAAATTTAAAACTGTTTTTTATTTGTTGGTACTTAACGCCTGTTCTTCGATGATTTTTTTTACTAAAATTTATATCCGAACAAGTTTATCAAAATTGCCCCCATTCCTTAAATATTTAAATTTGTAATAACCCACAATGAAGTTGCAGAAATGATTGCCCAAAGCACTACACCTTGTAACAGCGGTTTTATACCCACCGACTTCAAAACTTTTTTCGATAAACCGCAACCGATTAAAAATAAGGTAAGCGTTAAACCGGCTTTTGAAATGTCCACGATATAGCCACTGATTTTTTGTACAAAAGGGATATAAGTATTCATAATCATCGCCAAAACAAATAATCCGATAAAATAAGGTATTTTTATTTTACTATTTTTATTTTTAAAAACGACCGTTGATAAAAATGCGACCGGAATAATCCACAATGCCCTTGCTAATTTTACGGTCGTTGCAACTTCTAAAGCATGCTCACCGTATTTGCCAGCCGCACCTACAACCGAACTCGTATCGTGTATAGCAATAGCACACCACAAACCAAACTGCGTTTGAGACAAATGCAACTTGTCTCCAATGTATGGGAACAAAAACAAGGCAATTGAATTCAAAATGAATATAGTACCTAATGCGACGGAAATTTGTTTTTCTTCCGCTTTAATGACCGGTGAAATAGCTGCAATCGCACTACCACCGCAAATAGCAGTACCTGCCGAAATGAGATAAGATGTTTTCTTTTCTATTTTTAAAACTTTTCCTATAAAAAAACCGATAACTAATGTACTGATGATAGAAAAAACCGTAAATAAAAAACCTTCTTTACCCGCTTTCATTGCATTGGTGACATTCATTCCGAAGCCCAAGCCTACAACAGAAACCTGTAATAAAATGTGCGTTGCTCTATGATTGAGATGTAAATATGGATGACCTATGAATTGAGCAATAACCAAACCCATTAGGAGAGCGATAGGAGGTGATATAAGCGGCGATAAACAAAATACAAATGCCAATAAAAAAATAACTTCTCTTGTTGTAACGCTGCGATCTAAAAAACGTTTGCTCGTTTTTTGCTTGGCGATTTCGGGTGTTGCTTTTACCATTGTGCTGATGTTTATGATTACTTTATTTTTAATAGTACAAAGGTCATATAATCGAAAGCCGAAAAGAAATAGTTATTAGTAATGCTTCATTACTTAAAGTTATAGTGACGGGCAAATTTCATGAATAAATCCGGTAAAGCTTCTGCTTCACCATATTGTTGAATGAAATAAAAATATCTTTCAATAGTCAAACCCTTTACATCTATGATGCTAAATTCTTTATTTTTAAGTTCTTTCAAAATGGCATGAACAGAAAGAAAAGCCATACAATCTGAGTGTAATAGATAAGATTTTATACTTTCAGTACTGCCCAACTGCATTTCATTTTGTAATTGCGCTATTTTTATACCCATCGGTTTTAAAGCGTGTGCAATCACTTCTAATGTTCCCGAGCCGGGTTCTCTGAGCAACAACGGAATTTTTAGTAATTCATCCAATTTAATTATACCTTTTTTAGCAAAAGGGTGATTAATGTTTGCCGTTAATACTATTTCATCTTTTATAAATTCAGTGTATTTGAATGATTTGTTTTTTGACTGCCCTTCAATGATTCCAAAGTCTATTTCTTTATTTTGCAAAGCCTGTTCTATTTGCTCCGTATTATTAATCGTCAATGACACCTTTATATCTTTAAATTTTTTATGAAATGTTGCCAACATCGGTGGCAATAAATATTGAGCGATTGTTGTACTGGCACCGATTCTTAATTTACCTTCATGTCTTTGCGTTAGATTATAGAGTTCAAATTCAAGATTGCGGTAGATAGTAAAAATCCGGTCAGTGTGCTGCAGTAGTGTTTCACCGGCAAGCGTTAATTTTATTTTAGTGCCGTTTCTGTCAAACAGTTTTACTTTAAAATTATTCTCAATTTCTTGAATGTGTTTACTCACGGCGGGTTGCGTAATACAAAGTTCGTCAGCAGCTTTAGTAAAGTTTAGACGTTTAGCTACGGTATGGAAAACTTTTAAACGAAAATCGAACATGTGAAGAAGCAAATAAGTAGTTCATTATTCCGATAAATATTTCACCAACAATTGCACACCAAACGCCGTTGCTACACGCTGTCCGCCTAAATCACTAGACGCTGACATAGCGGTACCGGCAATATCTAAATGCGCCCAACTTGTATGGCCATCAACGAATACTTCCAAAAATTTTGCGGCACTTATAGCTCCCGCGTGCGGTTTTCCTGAAAAATTTGCTAAGTCTGCTACGTCCGATTTTAAATCGTCTTTAAATTCTTCCCAAATAGGCAAACGCCACAAACGTTCGCCGGTGAAATCGCCGGCATGAATAAGCGCGTTTGATAAATCGTCATTGTTGGAAAATAAACCCGCAGCAACATAACCCAACGTTCTGATAACGGAACCGGTCAGCGTTGCTAAATCAATGATGGAATCCGGATTGAAATTCTTTTTCATATACGACAGCGCATCGGCTAAAATTAATCTGCCTTCCGCGTCGGTATCAATCACTTCAATTGTTTTTCCGAGATAAGAACCAATCACATCACCGGGTTTTGTACTTTTTCCGTCCACCATATTTTCTGTTGAAGGCACGATACCGATGAGATGCACGGGCAATTTTAATTTCGCCGCCAATTCCATAGTACCGAAAACCGCCGCCGCACCACCCATGTCGGATTTCATCAAGTGCATACCGCTCGCCGGTTTTATGCTGATGCCGCCGGTATCGAAAGTAACACCTTTGCCTACGATGCCGATTTTTTTTGTCGCGTTGTCAGGCTTATATTCCATGATGATAAAACGCGGTTCAAATGCGCTGCCGGCATTGACGGAAAGTAAAGCATGGAGATTATTTTTTTCACACGCCGCTTTATCGAAAACTTGTACATTGTAACCGAAAACTTTTCCGGAAGCAACTGCCCAATCTGCCAAAACTTCCGGTACTTTTTTGTTCGGAGCCATGTTTACTAAATCCATTACACGCATTTGTGTTTCGGCGATACTTGCACCGCGTTTCGCACTTTCGGTATTGTGAATTTTTTGACTGATTATATTTATTTGCGCGTCTTTTTCACTCAAACTAACCGATTCATTTTTTTCTGCTGTTTTGTATAAACCAACGTTATAGACGCTCAACATCAATCCGTTTACGGCAGCTTGAATGTTTTCATCTGTATCTAAAATTTCGTCAGCAGAAAAATCAATGGCTAAACCTCCGGATAATTTTGTTTTATGGTGGAAAGCAAATTTTTTAAAAGTACTTAATAAAGTATTGTGTGTTGGTTTTTCGCCCAAACCGAGTACATAAACCATCGTATCGCCGACAAAAAACGATGTGGTTTCTTTCTCTTCTCCTGTAATTTCATCTTGCAGACGTTTGGGAATCGCTTCTAAACCGCCGGCTAAATTTTTAAAAATATTTTTTGAATCACCGCCGGATTTTAAAATCGGGATAATAATTGTTGCACAATCACTTGGTGCTTCTTTAAAAATTTGAATTTTCATCATGCAGGAGCTTTTAAAATTTGTACTAGTGGTTATGAACAATATGCGGTTAAATTAACTCAATATTTTCGGTACGATAAATAATTGGACAAATGTAAAAAAATACACGGTGATTAGAATGTTATATGACTTGTTTTTTTATAGAATTTTAGATTTTGTTTAATCAGGCAAGGCAATAAAATAGGGAAAACATTTTTCGGCGAAAAACTTAAAATCTGTCGGCTTTTATTTTTTAATAATTTATCTCTTAACACACTTTTCTAAATATTTCTTGATTATACGATGAATTTCTTTTTCATTCCTAAATATTTATCATTAAATATTTATCTTCCAACGCCCGCATTTTTTTTTCTTGGGTGGGTGTTTTATCGCCGTAACCGCAAAGATGTAAAATACCGTGAATGATAACACGGTGTAATTCGCGTTCAAAAGTTTGGTTAAAATCCTTCGCGTTGTCACGTACGCGATCAATACTGATAAAAATATCGCCCTCTATTGGACTTTTTTTGTACGGAAAGGTGATGATATCTGTCAGCATATCGTGTTCAAGGTATTCGATATTCATTTTGTGCAAATAATCATCGCTGCAAAACACGTAAGAGACATAACCGATTTCATTCAGTTCTGCGTCCACTACTTTTTCAATCCAAGTACGTACTTTATCTTCATCCGACAACACGAAATCTATTTCTTCAGCATAAAAATCAATTGTGTTTTCTATTTCTTGTTCTTCCATTTTTATTTTTATTTTTTAATTCTTAAACTGCATAGGCGTAAAAGGAATAAACTATGAATAATGAACAATCTTTCTACAAATTGATTGTCAAATATTTATACGAAATAAAACCGGCATTTATTTTCATTCAACTGTTTAACTCACATAGTTTTCAAAATAATTTTTAATTTTTAATTTTTAATTGTTAATTCCTCACATCATCCCCGCTTCCGCAAAACTATAAAATCCGCCGTTCGTAACAATGAGGTGGTCAATAACTGTGACATCTAAAACTTCGCCGGCTTTTTTTAATTTTTTTGTAAGTTCAATATCTTGCGTACTCGGTTGCAAATTACCACTCGGATGGTTATGTAATAACACGATACTGCTCGCCAATTTTTCAATCGCCGGTTTAAAAACTTGTTTTGCATCAACAACCGTTCCGGATACACCGCCGCGACTTACACAAATTTTGGTGAGAATGTTATTGGCGCGATTCAAAATAATGATCCAAAACTCTTCGTGATTGAGGTCAATCAAATCTCGTAAAATATGTTCGTAAGCATCGCGGGCGCATTTTATTTGTGTCCGTTGCGTACTGTCGCTGAATTGTCTGCGCCGACCCAATTCTAAAGCTGCCATAATTGTAATAGCTTTTGCCTCGCCGATGCCTTTAAATTTTTGTAATTCGGAGAGGCTGCATTTACCGAGTTCAGATAAATTATTTTCTACCGAAGCTAAAATTTTTTCGCAGAGTTGCACCGCATTATTGCCGCTGTTGCCGCTGCCGATTAAAATGGCAAGAAGTTCCGCGTCTTTTAACGCACCTTTACCGGTTGACATTAATTTTTCACGCGGTCTATCTGCTTCTGCCCACGATTTAATCGTATTGTTTGAAATTGTATAGTTGTTACTCATAGATGGATGCCGAACTAACTGACTAACTGACATAAAAATATAAAAAATTGAAAAATGCCGGCACTAAATAACAAAAAAAGTATCTGAAACTATTACTTTTGATTATTGAATTTTTATTTAACCGTTTATTCAAACCGTCGACGACGGCAATAATGTCCTATTTTATGTTAAACAAACTTTTTCTTTTTCTTTTTTTAAGCACTACTTTTTTCGCGTCGGCGCAAACTAAAGATGATGCTGATGTCGCCACCCTAAAAAAAATATACGGCAACGAACTTACCGAAGGCAAATGTTATCCATGGTTATACGATTTATGTACTAAAATCGGCGGACGATTAAGCGGTTCAGATAATGCCGCACGCGCAGTCGAATACACAAAAAAAATGTTAGATACGAGTGGTTTCTCAACCCGTTTGCAAGCGTGTATGGTGCCGCATTGGGTGCGCGGCGCAAAAGAAGAAGTTTTGATGCGTTCGAAACATACCGGCGATAGTTTTTTACACGCTTTATCTATTGGCAATGCCGTCGGTACGGGTGCAAAAGGTATTGAAGCGGAAGTAATTGAAGTACATAATTTAGATGAAGTGACGGCACTCGGCGATAAAGTAAAAGGTAAAATTGTTTTTTATAATGCACCGATGAATCGGACGTATATGAATACCTTTCGCGCTTACGGTGAATCCGGTGCGCAGCGTTATGCCGGACCTTCACGCGCCGCACAATTCGGTGCTTTGGGTGTTTTGGTACGCTCGTTGACGACCGAACTTGACGATTATCCGCACACTGGCAGTTTACGTTACGATGAAAAATTTCCGAAAATTCCGGCGATTTGTATTTCTACAAATGATGCGGATAAACTTTCAACGGCAATAAAAAGCGAAACGGGTTTGAAAATTTTTATGAAATCAACTTGCGAAATGTTGCCTGACGTTGAAAGTTATAACGTCATCGCTGAAATAAAAGGCACTGAAAAACCGGAAGAAATCATCGTTATCGGCGGACATTTGGATTCTTGGGATCCAGCACAAGGTGCGCACGACGACGGCGCGGGTTCCGTTCAATCTATGGAAGTGTTGCATTTACTGAAACGCATTGGTTATAAACCAAAACACACGATTCGTTGCGTTTTATTTATGAATGAAGAAAACGGATTGAAAGGTGCTACGAAATATGGCGATGAAGCAAAAAAATCAACGACAGAAAAACATATCTTCGCTTTAGAATCCGATGAAGGTGGGTTTGCACCGCGCGAAGTTTCTTTTGAAGGCGACTCAAGCGTATTCGCACAAAAATATCCACAGATTGAAGCGTGGAACAGTTTGTTAAAACCTTACGGTGTAGATATTACCAAAGGCGGTTCGGGTGCTGATGTGGGTGTATTGCGCGATAAAAATATTATTTTAGCCGGTTTGCGTCCGGATTGCAACCGTTATTTCGATTTTCATCACACGGCTTTAGATAAAATTGAAGGCGTGAATCGGCGTGAATTGGAACTCGGTGCAGCAACAATAACTACAATTGTATATCTTGTAGACAAGTATTTTTAAAACAAAATTTTGATTTACTTAAAACCCAAACCCAACTTGAAATTGCAATGTCCGTTTCGGCATCGGATAATATGAAATCACTTGATAATCCACATCAAAAACGTTTTTGATGTGGATTTGTGTATTAAACGAATACTTTTTCAATTTTTTATCAAAACCTAAAACGATATTACCAATCGTGTAAGGATTTGTCCAATAACTTTCGTCGGTAGTCATGTATCTTCTGCCGGAAAAAATTTGTGTATAGCGAAAAAAATAACCGTGAGTGCGTATATAAAAAGAAGCATTAGCGGCGTGTTCCGGAATATAAATCAATAAATAATTGTCGTTATTAACGGCATGTGTGTAAGTGTGCGAAACTTCTATTCTCGCCAAGAAATTATTTTTAAAATAATTTAAAGCCGCAAATGATTCAACCCCCTTTGAATTTACTTCCGGAATATTAACCGGATGAAATTGCCCGTTTTGTGATTGGGCTTGAATACGATTACGCATTTTGATATAAAATGCTGTTGACCGTGCCAAAAAACTAAACGCTTCACGTTTGTATTGATATTCCAAACCCAATTCCGAGTTCCAACTTTCTTCGGGCAATAAATTCGGATTGCCGTAATTTTGATCACGCCAATACAATTCATTCAAAGGCGGCACATTGTAGTTGTGCGAATAGGCACCGAGTAAACGTAAGTTATTTTTTTTCGATTGTATTAAATTGTATTTGGCATCTAAACTATAAATAAACGGCGTGAATTTTCCGTCCGTCAATTCTTCTCTTATTTGTGTCGTGATATTTAATCTGTTCAAGTTTAAAGTATAACCTGCAAAAGCCGCAGCACGTGTGCGTTGTTTTACATCTTGATAGTTGTTGCTGTGTATGGCGGTATTTGAAAAATTTGCACCGAAATTTAGTAAAGACGGGATACCATGTAGGGACAGGTCTCGACCTGTCCCTACATGGTATCCCG
>JAYTIA010000447.1:0-4205 GCA_043732145.1 Saprospiraceae bacterium | reverse complement strand
ATTGAAACCTGAAGTTTTGTAAGTTAAAAAATATTTTATCAAACTTCTAAACCCGTATTCGGCTTCGGCTGGATTGAAACAATGCCGTTGATATTGATTGTAGGTTGCGCGGAATTACTTCTAAACCCGTATTCGGCTTCGGCTGGATTGAAACATTTACCGGATTCCCATAATTTTAATTGTTTAACATCTTCTAAACCCGTATTCGGCTTCGGCTGGATTGGTGAAACACCCGTATAGCAAGACGCGAAGCATCGCGTCTCTACAAATGCAAATGCAACGGGAAAATAAATACCGTCGTCGAGATTCAAAATCTCGACGACGGTTTACTATTCGTATTCGGCTTCGTTCGGATTGAAACAAAAACCTCTCTGTGAATTATTGCACAAAGAGGTTTTTTTTACACACCTAAAATTATTAGAAGTACAAGCCGCAATAAACGGCGCAATTTCGTTTTGTCCGCTTTCGAGCGTACCCGAGTTAAAAAACTAAACTGCAAAAAATAATGTATCAATACAATTTGCGCAATGGCTCTTAAATCCTTATTTTTGCCTGAAATAATAAAAAAAATGACATCATCACCGGTATCAGTTAATACTTTAAACGATGCACAAAGAGAATTGCTCCAACTCTTTGCGGGCGGCTTGACAGATGAACAAATAAAAGAGTTGCGCCGTATTCTTTTGGATTTTAAATTTAAGCGCATCACTGCTTTAGCAGATAAATTTGTGGACGAACGCGAATGGACATCAGAAGATATTGCTCAGGATGCTCAAGCTATCACCCGTCGAGGTAAATAACGTTCCATGAAAATTGTATTAGATACAAATGTACTCTTGCAAATTATATCAAGCCGTTCCATACATCATTGGATTTGGGAAGATATAAGGCGTGAAAAGTTTATATTGTGTCTTACCACAGATATAATTTTAGAATACGAAGAAATATTGATTAGAAAAAGAAATGAAGAGTTAGCACAATTGATTTTAGAAATATTGTTGTTAATGCCTAATCATGTTCGAGTAGAGAAATATTTTTCATTCGGCTTACCAACCTACGATATTGATGACCAAAAATTTTTAGATTGTGCCATTGCGTGCGGTGCAACTTACCTCATCACTGAAGACAAACATTTCAATGAGGTGAAAAATAAAGATTTATTTTTGGTTAAAATCGTTTCCCCCTCACAACTCCTTGAAATTTGTAAGGATGTAGTTGATATATGATACTGTTTCGCTTTGTGCAGTTTCGAGCGTACTCGAATTAAAAAAAATAACTTCGCCACGTGTAAAAAGCCAAGTCGAACATAAAGCCGGAGGCGATTTTATGTTCGGCTCGCGCGCCTTAATTGCGAGCATACCCGATATACTACCGTTTCTTTTTTTCTCAAGACAAAAGAAAGTAAATGTATGAGCGACAACAATACGACGGCAAAAAAAATTGTTTAAAAACAAAAACGTGATAACCGGTGCCGGTTATCGCGTTTTTGTTTTAATTTTTGCGTGCACTGAAGAAAAATGTTTTCAAAAAATTTCAAAAAAATTTCAAAAAAAAATTAATTGAAAAAATTTTTCATTAAAATTGTCGCGTAAAAAAAATCAACAAAAAAATTTTAAAAAATTCGGTGTTACTGATGAAGAAAACTTTTTTATTTCTGTCCGCATTATTTATTATTTCAAAAACTTTTTCGCAAAACGACGGCTGGCATATTGTCGCCGATAAAATTGATCCGTCCAAATATTTTGGCGTGACGGTGGCGAACGGTATGATTGGTATTATTTCATCGCCCGTACCGATGCAAGTTAAAGACGTTGTGCTAAATGGTGCATTCGACACTTACGGTCGCGGTCGCGTGAGCAACATCATGAAAGTTTTTAGTTTTGCCAATATGAATTTGGATGTGAACGGCAAGCGTTTGGCAGCTAAAGATTTGACAAATATGACGCAAACGCTGGATATGCAAAACGCGATTTTCGTTACAAAATTCGATTACGGAAATGTGCTGTCTGTAAAACACGAATTGATGGCGTTGCGACAAATGCCACACACGGCTTTAATCAATGTAGAAATTACGGCAAAAAAAGATTGCGAAATTATTCCTGCAAGTGTGATTGAGTCGCCGGATAATTTGAAAGACGTTAAAAACTTTTATGAAGAAATTGATCGCCCGCACGTTTTAATTCCGTTGATGACATCGGTCGCAAAAAGTCCGACGGGACGTTTGACGCTTGCCGTTTCAAATACTTTTCTTTTCGACGAACTGCATGGCAGCGAACCGCACGTCATTCACGAAGATTGGGACAATAATATGCACCTCTTGAAATTCAAAAAACAATTGAAAGCGGGTGAAACTTATAAATTTGCAATTGTCGGTTCCGTTATTTCCTCTGCACAATCATCTGATGCACAAAACGAAGCGATTCGTATGACCATTTTTGCGGCGTTAGAAAAAAAAGAACGTTTGTTGCAACGGCATAAAGATGCGTGGGCAAAACTTTGGGAAAGCGATATTGTTTTGGAAGGCGATGTGAATACGCAACGCGATATTCATTCTGCTTTGTATCACTTGTATAGTTTTTTGCGCGAAGGTACTTCGTATTCATTGTCGCCGATGGGTTTGTCGGGTTTGGGTTACAACGGACACGTTTTTTGGGATACAGAACTTTGGATGTTGCCGAATTTATTAGCATTGCATCCGGAAATGGCGAAATCTGCGCTGCTTTATCGCTACAAAGGTTTAGAACAAGCGAAAGCAAATGCGGTGAGTTACGGTTATACCGGCGCGAAATATCCTTGGGAAGGTGACGATACCGGACAAGAAGGCACACCGGTTTGGGCTTTATCAGGACCTTTCGAGCATCACATCACCGGTTGTGTGGGATATTCGATGTGGAAATATTATCAAGTTACGCACGATAAAACTTGGTTGCGTGACATCGGTATGCCCGTTTTGCGCGGTACGGCTGATTTTTGGGCGAATCGCGTTGAACTTGGTGCAGATAAAAAATATCACATCAATAATGTGGTGTGTGCCGATGAATGGGCAGAAAATGTAGATGATAATGCTTGGACGAATGGTATTGCCAAAACAGTTTTGATGAATGCAACCGAAGCGGCGATTGTTTTGGGTGAAACACCGAATCCGTTGTGGATGAAAGTAGCGGATAATATCACTATTTTAAGTTTTCCGGACGGCACAACACGCGAACACGCGAGTTATAAAGGTGAACCGATAAAACAAACCGATGTAAATTTGTTGAGCTATCCGTTAAATATTATTTCGGATGAAGCAACGATAAAAAAAGATTTAGACTTTTATTGGAAAACTTTAGGTGATAATGTACCGGGCATGAAAGGTGCATCTCCTGCGATGTCGCAAGCTATTTTTTGTATTTTGAATGAGCGACTTGGCAATACAGACAAAGCCTATTCGCAATTCATAGACAGTTATAAACCGAATGAAGTACCGCCGTTCGGTGTGCTTTCGGAAACAGCGGGCGGTACAAATCCGTATTTCGCCACCGGTGCCGGCGGATTTTTACAAACTTTAATTTTCGGTTTCGGCGGTTTATCTTTTACAAATGAGGGTATCGTTCAAAACATAAAAACAAGATTGCCAAAGCAGTGGAAATCACTCACGATTAAAGGTGTGGGGGTTGAGAAGAAGAGTTATGTGGTTAGGAATTAAACATTTATCTTTGTAAAAAAAAACTTACTGACAATTTTAACCGGTAAATAAAAAATGAACGCTCTAGAGTTTTCAACTAAAATAGAAAAAGGTTTGATTCACTTGCCGCAAGAGTTTCAAGCATACAATGATACATTCGTTCGCATCATTGTACTTGTAGAAACACCGACTGTGCCGTCAAATAAAAAGGAAAAACTATTGGCAACATTAAAAAAAATGAAGCACTTAAATATGTTTTCAAGTATAGAAAATCCTATTCTTTGGCAAAAAAAATTGAGAGATGAGTGGGAATAAAGTAATATTGGATAGCAATGTTCTTATCCTTGCTTCTAAACAGCAGATTGATTTAGAAAAACTTTTATCCGGTTATGACGAAATCTACGTTTCTATTATCACTTTTATGGAAGTTTATGGATTTGATTTTGAAAACCAACCGGAAAAAGATTTGATAGACGAAATGTTTAGTTATCTTGAGATTGTTGATGTCAATATTCAAATCGCTAAACAAGTTGTTGTT
>JAYTIA010000446.1:0-1509 GCA_043732145.1 Saprospiraceae bacterium | reverse complement strand
CAACGCGTCACGAATTTCCGATAGGTTTTATTAATAAAGGAAAATCTTTTTTGTTTTACAGAACTTTAAACAAATTCAGCGGCGATATTTTAATTGATACTTTCAAAGCTGAAAACGAAACACACGTAAACCCACCTATATTTTCTGCGCCGCTACATAAAACAACCGCAGATGATGCTCTCTGCGTTTTAAATGATACACTCATCATTTTTTCGAGCAGACGCCCCGGTGGTTTTGGTGGAGCTGATTTATATTTTACCATTTTCAGAAATAATGAATGGACTGCGCCTGTAAATCTCGGCGATAAAATAAATTCCGGCTATGACGAAACTACGCCATTTTTGGCGCAAGACGGTCACACGCTTTATTTCTCTTCCAATTCTGATGCTTCAATCGGAGAATTTGATGTTTTTAAATCCACATTTGACAGAAATGCAACGCAATGGTCAAAGCCCGTTAATCTCGGTGCGCCTATTAATTCTGCCGGTAACGATACTTATTTCAAACTTTCGCCGGATGGTTTGCACGGTTTTTTAGCGTCGGACAGAAAAGAAAGTATCGGTGGGTATGATATTTATTCCGTATTATTCAAAAAATCACAGTCTGAACAAATTGCCTCTGCCTTTGTTGATTTTCATACGGCGGCACCAAAATCCGGCGAAGAAGTTACGAAAACAACTGTTGTGAAACAAGAAAAGATTAATGTAACCGTATCGCCCATTTTTTATACCGCTGATGATGATGTCGTTAATGCCGAAAACATCAACAAATTGCGCAACGCCCTCGTCGTTTTAAAAGCCGATCCGGAAGCGAAATTAATCCTTGTATCGCACACAACGGAAGGCGAAAAAAATTCTTTCGATTTATATTTCAGCATCAAACGTGCCGAAAAAGTGGCGCGTTTCTTTATTGAAAATGGCATAATAAGTGAAAATATTTTATTAAAATCGGTGGGAAGTGAATACCCTTTAGCCATTACTAATTTGAATGGTGCAGCGAATCCGATAGGTGAAAAATTAAATCGCCGTATTGATTTACATTTTTTTAATACGCATGCTGCATTAGTCAACGTCACAACCGAAATACCGAATGTTTCCACTTTTATGATAAATCCGAGCGGGAAAAAATTGGATAAACACTTAAACGGATTGAGTTATAAAGTTCAAGTGATGACCTCAAAACGCCTTTTCGATAACGATATTCTCAGCAAATACAGTGATCCGATGATTGAAGCGACGGGTAACGAGGGCATTAATCAATACAGTGTCGGCTTGTTTTACGATTATAAATCTGCCGAGAAACTTTCTCAGACTATTATTAGAGAAGGCTTTCCGGATGCCTTCGTTATGCCTTATGTTGATGGATATAGAACCGCCGGAGAATCTGCAAAAAATTATGTCAAACAATATCCGGATTTGAATACGTATTTGACCGCGCGAAAAAAACAATAGAATTTTCGACGATGGATTTATTGACATTGGCCTTACTGACATTGAAAAAAGTCCATCG
>JAYTIA010000445.1:0-1509 GCA_043732145.1 Saprospiraceae bacterium | reverse complement strand
AGTTGACAGCCGGTTGTGTGAATAGATTATGATTAAGAAGTCCGATAAAGAACAAAATAACTATTGAGAACTTTTTCATTTTATTAAAATTTAAAAATTGATTGAGAATTGGTAAACGCCTACGCACAATTGCGTAGGCATTTACCAATAAATTTACTACAAATTAATGTGTTGCCTGACTACTCATACGGCATGCATCCGCACATTTTTTACACGCTTCTGCACACGCTTTGCAACAAGCATCTGTCGGATATTTGCTACATTCTGCGGCACAAGCCTCACAACATTGAACGCATAAAGCACAGATAGCATCAGAGAATTGCGAATCTCTCGCACATAATCGGGCGCACAGCGCACAGATGTCGGCACAATCGCGACAAACTTTAACACATGCTTCGTGTCCATTTATAGACAAACACATAGTCGCACATTTCTCACATTCGATTAAGCAAGCTAAACAAGCCTCAATACAACTTTTCATGTTTTTCATTTCTAAAAAAATTAAATTGTGAAAACATTTTCACCCGACAAAATTGCATACAGTATTATCCGGCGGGTTTACACAATTATCGGTATGATTTACAAAATTCACACATCTTTTTTTGAAATTATTATTTCAAAACTTCTTTTACGCTGCCGCACGTCAACATTTGGCTGCCGTAATACGGATTTTTAATAGCCTTATCGTTGCTCATCCACCATGCTTTTTTCATCGGACAATATTGAAAATATACGGTTTCGGCATTTATTTTCAACGCTTTAGTCAGTACACTCAAGTTGCTTGAAAGGCTTTCAAAATGTTCACGTTGATGATCAATTTTATCGGCATTTTCGCTGATGTGTTCAGCATCCGTTTCTAATTTTTTCGCCACATCATCATAAGTGTTGCGCTGTTTTATTGTCCACGTTTTTGTTTCTAAATTTTGCAAAGCCTTGTATAAGGCTTTTCCTTTTGTTGCGGCTAAATTAGCGTTATCGGCAACCAATGCATCTTTCAAACCAAAATAAGCCGCTAAAACAGGCGCAAATTGCGCTTTCAAATCCGGTGCCGATATTGCGTCAGTTTTTTTCATACTCGACATATCATGTGCTTCCGAATTTTTCATGTTCATACCTGACATATCGTGTCCGGCGTGATTTTCCGGTTTTTCGGGCATTGTTCCGGTTTTGGTAACAGGCGTTTCTACTGCTACAGGTGTAGGTTTTTCACCTAATATCGTTTGCCATTCGGCAATCCGTTTTTTTAAAGTGGTCACTGTCGAAGTCGAATTTTTCTTTTCGGCTAAAACAATTGCCCGTTGTGCAGCGTCAATCGCGGGCCTGTACTCTTTTAAATCTGCCAAAATTTTTTGATTCAAATTCGGATAAGCTAAATTCGTGTTGTCCAATTTTTCTGCCGCTAAAACCCAATCCGATGCTTGACGTAAATTTTGATTCGTCGAATAATAATAAGATGCTGCCTGAAACATCAAATCGGCATTTTGTTCTTTATTTTCAACAAGTCTTTTA
>JAYTIA010000444.1:0-4215 GCA_043732145.1 Saprospiraceae bacterium | reverse complement strand
GCATTTACGCCCGGCGGCACATTGACTGCAAACGGTGCAAGCGGATCTTCATGCGGTAACACAAGAATATTTAATTTTATAGAAGTACCATCCCAATGTTGCGGGAAGGACATGATTGTAATTTTATTTGGTGAAATAGCCATTTGGATTTTAGATTTTAGATTTATGATTTATGATTTATGATTTAATTGACAACGGACAATAGACAATAGACAATAGACTTTTTCCGTTGGCTGTTGTCCATTGTCAATTGTCAATTGTCAATTATTTAGTTAAGTTCTTTCTTTTCTTGCCAAGTCACATCAAATTCAAAATGAATAACCCAAGCTAATGTTACTTCTGCTGAAAATTCTACTTCACATACTGCAGAAGTATGTCCGCCGGATGTTTCCTGCCCGCCTTTTGCTTCGATTCCTATGGCTATGACAATTACACCGCCCAATAACTCGGCTTCACCTTTGAAAATCATAAGCGCAAAAACACCTGAACCGGTATCCTTCCATTCCATTTCCAACCCTACTGCCATCAATATGGAAACTTTTCCGACAATAGGCCAGCTGGTTGCTAATTCCAATCCAACCGCCACTTTAAAACCAAAGGATTTACCTTCTTTTGAATCTATACCAAATTCGAATTCTATTTTCCCAAAAAAATAAAGCCCTAAAGTAGGAGAAATTGCTATACATAAAATGTGGATTTCTCCACCAAATTTTAAAGCAGCTCCAATCGAGAGCATATCCTTTTTTTCTTTGACTATATCGGTAGCAGCATCATTAGAAGTAAAACTGAACGGAGGCATATTATAATGTGCTTCAATTTCAATTTCAAATCCTAATTTCAAAGGTGGTAAAGCTATTTCTGCGCCGATATCCTTTATCGTTTTGCCGAAAGCTTTTATTTCTAATTTAGCCGGTGCTGCATACTCGATAGTAAGCCCTTTTAAGGATGCTTTAAATTTTGTTTGCCAACTATCTGTGGTGGCATTACTCATGTGAACCGCGAAAGCTGATGCCATATCAAAGTCGCCAAGAAAACTTAAAAGATCAATTATCGGTTGTAAAATAGAACCGAATTTCACTTTAGGTTTTAGCATTTCCGGAAATTTACTGAAATCCGAATCAAAATTAGTAGTTACACTGATAAGGCTTTTAAAGGCTAACAAATCCACCACTACAGTTTGATTTTTAATTTTAGCCTGCCAAGGTAGAGCAGCATTAGAATCAAAACTGTAAGCGACATCAGAACTGCTTCCTCCAACATCCGAATAGTCAATATAAATTCTCGAACTGCCGTTATTAAGCAGATCTCGAGTGTAACCGACAGGTGCTATAAAATTGCCGCCCGAAGTTAATTTTAATTTTCCTACACCGGTCACTTGTAGAGTAGTACCACCCGCACCCAATTTAAAAGTTGAATTTAACGCCGGAAATATGCCTTTTGATCCCATTAGTGCATAACTATCTGCGAAGAAAGGTTGAAAAGTGCTTTTTATATTGGCATCGTTGCGTTGTATAGTCGGGCGTAAAAACAAAACTTTTTGCGAACCGGTGGCGTGTAATAAAGCATAATCCGATTTCGGATTGGCAACATTGAGAATATCAATCGGATCTGCAAATCTGTAAGGCTGCGTAGGCGTTGTATTTAATATGCCTTCGCGAATAAGCGGCAATGCGCCGTCTTCATTCAACACTTCTATATCGGTTGCGTTGTCTTGTCGTTTTACTTGCGACCACGCGCCTTCTTTCGGCAATGCCAAAGAACCGTGTCCGGCAGTGACAAATATTTTTGAACCGAAGTTATCTGCATTACTCACATCAATTCTGACAACGCGCATTGTTTGTCCGGAATTACCGACATTCACGACACAATCAATGGGTCCGCCTAATGCGCCTTCTTTAGCAATCAAATCGCTGAACTGTTGCGGCGTTAAAGGTTTTTGATATGGTGCTAATTGTACAAACCCGCGTTGTTTTTTACTTGGCACAAAATTATTTATACCGCCTATTGTCACATCTTCTATTAAAGCATCCGCATTAAAAAAAACTTCTTGCATAATAACGGTGTCGAGCGGATTTACGGCTTTTACTTCATAAGTTCTGCCGGTATCTCTAATTTCCTTTACATTGTACAAGCCGTGAACGATACCGGGATGAAAAGTATAAGGATTTCCGTGTTTTACTTTTGCTGTATCTGTATATGAAAAATCATAAACACCTGGACCTTGCGCTTTCCAACCACTGTCGTAACGCGTGACACCGCCGCCGGATGTACGTTGAATCGTAATCGTGCGTACCACTGCTATACCCCAAGGATATAAAATACTTTTTACCTGAATGACTTCATGGGACGTGCGTCCGATTAAAACATCAAATCTTGCTTGACTTGTGGCGGCTATTGCGGCTGTCGGATTTAACCAATTGCTGAAAATAGTGGCGCCGTATCCGGATAAATCCATGCGTTCTAACGGCACCCGCGCATTCGCTCCGCCCGGTTTAAATTCTCCGTTGAAAATTGTGTCAACTACCGTACCTAATACGCTAAGTCCAAGAGGAACATTTCCGCCAAATAAATCAATTAAATTGCGCGTCTGTATCGTTGCGCCTTTAAGTTCCGGTGATTCTTTATCGGCACCGATGTCCGGACTTGTTGCCAAGACGGTAATTTGTAGACCGCCTTGCAATTTTTGATCAGCGAAATTCGGATGGTTGTACGATACCTCTGCGCCCTGTTTTGTCGGGTCGTTGGCATTGTCTAAAACGGCTGCGGCTTTCATACCGAACGGCAATGAAAACAAGGTCGCCATTTTCTGCGGATTGATTCTGTCGTTGTAAGCTGTCAAAAATTTATCTATCACGGGTTTCGGTGCAATCGGTACTAATTCGTAACTAGTTGTTCCAATAATCGTCGGATCGCCGGTATCCGGAGATGTTGCGGGAGATGGAAACGGATACGGTGCAACAAGCGGATTTTGGATCGTCCAAATTGGTTCCCATTGAATTTGCGGCAATGTATAAATTCTTGTGTTGAAAGCATCTGTTACTAAATCAATTCCGATAATTGCCAACGGAAAATTCGGATTGAGCTGTTCCTTTTTATTTCTATTTTGACCAAATCCGAGACCGACACCGAATAAATCCGCATTAGTGGATACATCTAATAAAAAAATAGATTCACCCGACACGTTTAAACTTCTGTCGAAAATACTTCGTAATCCTGCTGTATTTTGTACATCTTCTTGTAATAATTCTTCAGTAGTTTTAATTTTACTGTACGTACTAAACTGTGTGGATATATTAGTATTAGAGATGGCAGTGCTTTCAATACTTGTCGCCGAAAGATGCGTTGCGGCAATTTTTGCCGGATGATTACTTTCGAGATAAATAAATATATCAGCACTCGTATTGTCCGGAACAAACAAAAAAGTTAATCTCGGTGCAGTCGGAACTGCCCATTGTACAATAGGTGCCAAACTCAAACTCAAGTGTGTGCTATTACTTGATTTCGATAATTGATCACGCCCTCTGTAATTAAACGGTTGATAATTGGTAACGTATGGATCGGGCAGTGACGGCAATAAAAAATACATCGGACAATTCATTACCACCTTACCTTCATTGACATCGTTATTTCCGGCAGATAGTTTTCCGAATAAATAAAAATCATCAACGGGTGTTGTTTTTATCAAAGCGTTGCTCAAAGCAAATGAAATTGGTGTTATTCCGGCAGCTTTTTGTGCAGTAATGAGTTGCTGCATCATATTCAATGCCTGCACATAAACGTAAGCTTGATTTTTAATTTCATAAAATATAACACCGGCAGAGAGCGCATTAATTCTCAATCGATTTTTATCGGCACTCACGGGTCTGTCAATACGGGCTTGCATGCCTACATTCGCTACAATTAAAGTTTCATTGCCGTTACTCAAACTGTTGTAAAGCACCAAAAAATGTTTGCCGTATTGCAAATCAACGACCGACCGAATTTTTTTAGTCGGATTATTTTCTTCCCATAAATTTAATTTTTGATTAGCTTTTCCAGAAGCGGCATCCACAGCAGTAATCGCAATTCTGCCGGGTTCGCTCATAATGTATGTGTTGTTAAGTGGGACAGTACCTTTTTCTAAATTTTGCCAAGTTGCTTTTAAACCTGATTTTACTTTCATCGCAATCGCACCGATACCCGCTGCTTCGCCTAATTGTGTTATCGCACTTATAG
>JAYTIA010000443.1:0-4224 GCA_043732145.1 Saprospiraceae bacterium | reverse complement strand
AAAATTTTATGATCACTACCGTGCGCATTCCTGTAAAACCTTTGCCCGAAGATTTTAAAACGTATCAAGTCATCATTTATAATCGCGGTTTAGATGTTTCGGCGTTTAATATTAATCCGACGGAAGTAAATAAATTTTTTCAATTCGATGGGTTAATACCTGTTCAACAAAATGGCGATCTAATAATGCTCATCTATGTTTATGATGTCGGTGTTCTCAAAGCTGTTTTGAAACAGAGCGAAAAAGACAAATCAAAAGGTATTAACAATTATTGGTACGAACAAAACTACAACGCGCCGATTGAAGTATCACTCACTGACCGCATCGGTAACGTAATTTATAAAAAAAGGATGGATGATTGGTTTACTTACAAAGCGAGCAATACTGCGGCTATTTCAGTAGAAGCGGCGGACAGTATTAGTAGAATTGACTTCAAAACACGTATTCCGGATTTCGTTACCGGCAAATGGCGGAATAATTTGAAAGTGATTTCATCAGACATACGCGATTTATTTGACTATCAAAGGATGTTGAGGGAGGTTATTTATTATCGACCGAAAAAATCGGATGAAACAGATACACAAAACACAGATTTTTTTAACTCGATTGAAAATGCTAAACGCGCTTACGCTTTTTCTGATAATGGTTACATGAACGAAACAGTGCTCTCCGGTTTAAAATCCTCTATCGAGTTTTGGAATACTAAAAAAGAGGGCATCAATTTAAAAACAAAAGACGACAAGCGTATGTATTACGCTTGTGCCTTTAACGCCGCAAATTCTTATTTTCAACTCAACGATTTCGATAAAGCCCTCAGTTATGTGCCTTTGATGACAAAAGTAGATATTGATAACGGCGAAGCTGAAGCTTTCGCAAAAGCAGTTAATGCGGCTAAATTGCGTTTGTGGCAACATAATGATTGGAAACAAAAATTAAAATCCGGACAAGTAAGTCCTTATTTAAGTGGATTTTTACAGAGTCAACCGACATCAGCTTCAACGCCTCAAATAAATACAAATACATCTCCGCGTGGTTACATCGTTTTGAAAAGTACGAGTAAATTGAATGCCGGCGCAAAAATAGAAGGTACTTTAGAAAATTTTTTGTACAATATGGAACGCATGCGTTTAAAAATTGTGGACAACAACGGTAAAGAAAGTTTATATTTATTGGAAGATGTACAAGAAATAAGTGCAGATGAGATGTCTTATCGCACTATGCGTTATCCGACAGATATTTTTTCAAATAAAACAGACTTAGTGCAAGTGGTTTACGAAACATCACGAATTGGCGTTTATCGTGCGTTTGAATCGGTTAAAAGTCTTGACGGTAATACTGTTTTGCGTCAAGGTGCAACATTGATGAAAAAAAGCAACGAAAAAAAATGCGTAAATTTAAACATGGGTAGTTTTGTTTCAAGTTTCAATGCGCGTTTATCTGAGTATTTGGAAGATTGTTTAAGTGTGAGTACAAAAGCAAGAAACGGACAATATAGTTTGGAAAGTGTGCGTACGGCAGCTATGGAATATGATAATTGTAATAATTAGTTAGTTAGTTAGTTAGTTTTTTGAATAATCAACTAACCAATTAGCAAACTAAAAAAGCATTCAAGAAAGTTTCTTGAATGCTTTTTTTTGAAATAATTTAAAGTAATTAAAAAAATATGAAACATTTGTAATTTTTGAAAGTAAACCAATCGCATTAGATTTTATTATGTATCTTAAAAATGAAAGTGAAACGTTTTTGAGTATTTTGTTTATGGTTGGTAAATCTTACACTGACCATTAAATCAAGGATACTAAGATTGAATATGAATGAATTCAATCACCCTTCTAACTTTCCTTAAGAACTTTATTGTTTCAAAATATCATGTTACAAATTTGTGATTTCACGTTAAAAAATTAATTATTTTTTATTTTCTCATGCGGAAAATAAAAATGCTCATACTTTTTGTAAAGTATTTTATAAACCGAATTAATAACCGAACCGATTTATGATAACCAACTTTTTATGTCGCAATTTTCAAGTCATTTCTTCTCAATAAGGAAGCAGAGGCTCTATCACATAACTCATTTAAATTCCTTTCACATGAAGAGATTTTTCCTCTTAATTGGTATTCCTATAATAACCTTCTGCTTAAGTGTAGAGGTTGTTCAGGCACAAGTGCCACAATTCGTTTGCTATCAAGCGGTTGCAACAGATCCGGCAGGACATGAATTAATAAGTCAACCTGTTAAACTGCGTTTATCTATTCTTAAAAATTCCATCTCCGGTAACGAAGAATGGGTAGAAACTCAAAACGTAACGACCGACGGGTTTGGCTTATTTGATTTGCTGATAGGTAACGGTACTCGCACTCGCGGTTCGCAAACAAATTTCAGCGGAATAAAATGGGGAGCAGATAAATACTATCTCAAAGTAGAAATGGACATCACCGGTGGTACGAACTATCTACTGATGGGAACGACGCAACTTGTGTCAGTTCCGTATGCTTTATATTCTGAAAAGTCTAATACAGCAGTTTATGCCGACTCAAGTGGTAAAGCCGGCTTTGCTACCCGCGCTTTTCGTGCCGACAGTTCATTTTACGCATCACGCTCCGGCATATCTGATACCTCAACTTACAGTTTACGCGCTTCTCGTGCCGACAGTTCTACTTATGCCACAAGTTCTTCTCGTGCCGACAGTTCATTTTACGCATCTCGCTCGTCGCGTTCCGATACCTCCTTCGTTGCATTACGTGCGACAAAAGCAGATACTGCAATTATTGCAAATATGGCACTAACAATTTTTAATAACAGTATCCCGAAATCGGATACTGCCAAATTCGCTTGGTTAGCCGACTCCACACGTCGTGCCGTTACTGCTCAAAGTGCCGTTACTGCCGGATATGCGACTAATGCCGGCAGTGCCGTAACAGCTCAAACTGCCATAAACGCACAAAACGCACAAAATGCCCTTACGGCTCAAACTGCGACAAACGCTGTAAACGCTTCAATGGCAATTAAAGCCACCTACGCTGACAGTTCCGGCAAATCGGGATTAGCTAATGCTGCCAAGACCGCGCTTGATGATTTTGATAGAGATCCGACCAACGAAATTCAATCCTTGACTTATGATTCGGCGTCAAAAAAACTCATCCTCAGCAATCCGGCGGGACTACCTTGGGTTGCCAATTTAGCTTCAGGTGCGTTTGACAATCCGGGTGCTTCAATAGATTACCCGCTCGGTATTTTGGGTTCACCGGTTCTCATTACAACCAATTTCACTGTACCTGCCGGAAAAACTTTTTTTGTCAGTGCCGTTAACGGTTCTATCACTTTGGCAGATGGCAGAGAGTTGCTCAACGAACCCGGTATGCCGATTATTCCCGAAAATACAAGTATCTTGAGTTGTTATTGTTCGGGTATTTTATCTAGCATTAAAAGCAATATTACGCCCTTGATTCTCGATTTGACTTCGCCTGCATTCACATACACTGTACCTGTCGGCAAAACCCTTATAGTTAAAAGCGGTGTCTCCAGTACAGGCAGTTTGAGTATGCAAATAGATTCTGATTATTTTACTTTCTATACGCGCGGCACGCCGTCACCGCGCTTGGTGGTTGTCACTTCCGGCAAAACGATTAAAAAATTGCCCACCGCCCTTAATACCGAGAAATTAATACTATCAGGTTATCTTTTGGGGTTGTAAGGTTGCCGGCTTCGCCGGTAGGAGGACTTGAGAGGAGTGATGCGATTTTTTTTTATTTTCGGGCGGCATAGAGTTGAGTGTTAAATAGTTATATTAGCCGTCTCTACCGGCAAAAAGACTTGAAAATTTCCTCGCCTCAATAAAATTTTTTTCAAACGCGATGTTCTCGCATAGTGAGAACGAGCTAATGTATATATAAAGTATAGCTATTTAATACTCAACTCTATGCTGCCCGAGAATTAAAAAAATCGCGTCACTCCATTAAGAACCGGCTATCAGCCTTTAAAAGAAGTTGATGCTAATGCTGATAGCTGTTTTAAACAAATTAACGAATAAAAAAATGAAAAAAATAACCGACACTAAGGGATATTTAATAATATTAACAATTTTCAATTTTCAATTTTCAATTTTCAATTGTTACGGTCAGCAAATCAAACGTTCCGCTCTCTCCTCGACGGCAAAAATATCAACGCAAACGCAGTATCGCGTCACGTCTACTATCGGTAGCTGTCCCGGTTGTTCGGTTTTGCA
>JAYTIA010000442.1:0-4230 GCA_043732145.1 Saprospiraceae bacterium | reverse complement strand
AAAAAAGATTTTCAAAAAAGATTTTCAAAAAAGATTTTCAAAAAAGATTTTCAAAAAAGATTTTCAAAAAAGATTTTCAAAAAAGATTTTCAAATTTTATTGCCCCATTTCTATTTCGCTCTCATCCGATTGTTTTTTCCAAAATGTTCTACTTCTGCAAGACCAAGTTCTTCCATAAGAGGTGGGATGTACATACCAAATCTGCCACGAAGCCCTTTTTTTAATCCATACCAACCACCGTTAGAGTTATTTTCCGAACGACCCCATGCTTCAACAGTACCGGCTTTTGCCGGTTTTTGTTCATCGCTAGAGCCGAGTTCCATCCAGTCGCCACGTGCTTTTAACATTTTGTGCAAATCGGTCAAACATTTTGCATCATAAAGTAAAACAGTTTTGCCAACCATACAAACGATGACATCTTTTCCGTCTTTAACATCTCGATACATTTCATATTCGGATGTAAGTGGTGGCGTTTTGAGTTCCCATGGTTGTTCTTTAGTTCCCTTATTCATTGGTTTGATTTTAATTTGATACTCGATGAGTTTTTTATATTGCCAAAGTCATTTCTTTTTTTAATTTTTCTATATTACTATCTGACAACGGCACAAGCGGTAAACGCAAATAATTTTCGCACAAACCCATCATCGAAACCGCTGCTTTAATTCCTACCGGATTGCCTTCGATATATAAAAGCGGATGTACATCGTGCAATAAATCGTTGAAATGTTGTGCAGTTTTGTAGTCACCACTCATTGCAGCGCGTGTCATACCGGCAAATTCTTTCGGATAAGCGTTGGCTATTACAGAAATTACGCCATCACCACCGCATGCAATCATACCCAAAGTGATTTGGTCGTCGCCGGAAATAACTAAAAAATCTTTTGACGGGCGGTGTTTCAAAATATATTGCGCTTGATTCAAATTACCGGAGGCTTCTTTAACTGCTATAAATTTATCACTCGCTTTTGCTAAACGCACAACAGTTTCCGGAGCCATATTCGACGAAGTGCGCGACGGTACATTGTACAAAATAATCGGCACCGGCGATGATTTTGAAATTTCCATATAATGTTGAAAAATACCTTCTTGCGATGGCTTATTATACGATGGTGAGCTGGAAAGAATGGCAGATGCACGACTCAAATCAATATTTTTTAACCGCTCGAACAAATGTGCCGTAGAATTTGCTCCAAACCAGCCGGCAACAAGCGGTGTTTTATTATTTATCTTATCGGCAGTAAAATCAAAAACTTGTTGACATTCTTTACTCGAAAGTGTGATTGCTTCGCCGGTCGTTCCGAGCGAAACGATATAATCAACACCACCGGGTTGCAAAACATGGTCAATCATGCGCTCGATTGCTTCCCAATGTATTGCTTTTTTTTCCGTGAAAGGTGTAATCAATGCAACACCTGTTCCAATAAAATGCGCGTTTTTCATCAAATTCGTTATTCGTTATTCGTTATTTTGTTGAACTGAATATGAGATCTAAATTTAAAATCCAAAATCTATTTTATCGCATCAATAGCCAAAACTTCATACGTACCCATGCGTTCATATTTTTTTATACGGTGCTCAACGAGTTCATCCGGCGACAGCAGTAAGAGTTCTTTTAAAGTTTTTTTCAACCAGTTTTTTAAAGTCATTGCTGTTTCTTCCGGAGAGGTATGCGCACCACCTGTTGGTTCCGGAATGATGCCGTCAATTAAACCAAAATGATACATATTATCGGCAGTGAGTTTCAAAGATTCAGCGGCGCGTTCTTTATAATCCCAAGAATGCCAGAGAATAGACGAACAACTTTCCGGAGAGATAACCGAGTACCACGTGTTTTCGAGCATAAAAACGCGATCGCCTAAACCGATTCCGATAGCACCGCCCGAAGCACCTTCGCCAATAATGACGGCGATAATCGGCACGCGTAATTGTGCCATTTCAAATAAATTACGTGCAATCGCTTCCGCTTGTCCGCGCTCTTCGGCTTCCAAACCGGGGTTTGCCCCCGGCGTATCAATCAAAGTGACGACAGGAAAACCAAACCGCTCTGCCATTTTCATTAAACGCAAAGCTTTTCTGTAACCTTCCGGATTCGCCATGCCGAAATTGCGATACTGTCGCATCCGCGTATTAATCCCTTTTTGTTGTCCGATAAACATCACCGTCTGCCCGTCTAAATCTGCCAAACCACCGACCATTGCTTTATCGTCTGCAAAGTGCCTATCGCCATGCAGTTCAATAAACTTTGTGGTCATGTTCTGAATATAAAATAAAGTATAAGGTCGTTCCGGATGCCGACTCAACTGCACACGATCCCAACCGGAGAGATTAGCATAAATTTCTCTGATTTTATCTTTAATTTTTTTCTCCAACTCTTCAATCATCGGTTGCACATCCACACCCGACTGTTCACCGATTTGTTTTACTTTTTCTAATTGCTCGTACAAAATTTCGAGCGGCTTTTCAAAATCTAAAAAAACCATATTGAGAATAAGTTATGAGTTATGTGTCATAAGTTGTGGGTAATTACCCACAACTTATGACACATAACTATTTAGCACTCAAAGGTAATACAATGCTTTGTTTTCTCAAATAAAAATGAACTGATACGGCAGTTAATTTTTTTTTATAATTTTTATCATAAAAAACTTGTGCCGTCTGATACATTACCTTACTTTTGCAACGCTTTAAAAGAAAGCATGAATTAATTTTTAATTGATTTCAGGTGTGGTGTCATCTAAAATACTGGTTTGGTAGTTCAGTTGGTTAGAATACATGCCTGTCACGCATGGGGTCGCGGGTTCGAGTCCCGTCCAGACCGCCGGTACTAAGCGCAATTTATTGTTTTACAATATTTTGCGCTTTTTTTATTTTAAATAAGTTCTTATTAAACTAAACCAAACAATGAAAAGAATAAACACATTCCGGCAAATAATTTTAGTTGCTCTGTTACCTTTTATCTATGCAGTAAAATCACAAACGTTAGTAAAATTAAAATTATTTCCAAATGAACAATGGTGGGGCGGAGCTGATCAATTCGGTTATAAAATGCCTTTTAATGCGAAAAATGATTTTTCGTTTGATTTATATGGTAATAATGCCGGCAATCAAGCTGCGCCGTTACTCATTTCAAATAAAGGCAGGTGGATTTGGTGCGACGAACCATTTAAATACAGTTTTAAAAATGATAGTTTAATCGTGCAAACTATTGTCGGAAATATTAAAACGGGTACTAGCGGCGATAATTTAGCATCAGCCTACCATACTTGTGCTCAACAATTTTTTCCGTCATCGGGTTTGATGCCGGATAGTTTATTGATGACATCGCCGCAATATAATCTGTGGATAGAACTGCTATACAATCCGAATCAAAAAGATGTTTTGAAATATGCCGATGCTGTTTTAAAAAATAATTTTCCGGCGGGTGTACTCATGGTGGACGATAATTGGTTTAATTATTACGGTCAATTTGATTTTAATAAAGAAAAATTTCCGGACGCTAAACAAACCTTTGCGGCTTTGCATGAAAAAGGTTTTAAAGTCATTGTCTGGATTTGCCCTTTTATTTCTCCCGACAGCGATAATTTCAGAGAACTTCGCAAAAAAAAATTGTTGTTGATGGACAGTGAAGGAGACTTAACCAAAACTTGGAAAGCTGCGAAAAAACCTTTGTTAATTGAATGGTGGAATGGTTATTCTGCATGTTTAGATTTGACTAATCCGGAGGCAAACGCTTGGTTGATTGAAAAATTGAAATTTCTTCAAACTACTTATGGGGTGGACGGATTCAAATTAGATGCCGGCGATGCCGATTTTTACAACAACAAAAATTTATTAGCTTACAAAAAAGTCACACCGAACGCACACTCAGAAGCATGGGTGAAAATAGGTTTATCTTTTCCGTTAAATGAATACCGCGCTGCTTGGAAAACAGGCGGACAACCGGTGGTACAACGTCTGCGCGATAAAAGTCATTCTTGGGAAGATTTACAAATACTCATTCCAAATACAATCGCACAACAACTTTTAGGTTATACTTTTACTTGTCCGGATATGATTGGCGGCGGTGAATGGACTTCGTTTTTACCGGGTGCCGCTTTGAATCAAAATTTGATTGTACGCTCGGCACAAGTACACGCATTAATGCCGATGATGCAATTTTCGGTAGCACCCTGGCGCGTTTTAGATACTGCACATTTCAGCGCCGTGAAAGAAGCCGTGACTTTACGTCAA
>JAYTIA010000441.1:0-4232 GCA_043732145.1 Saprospiraceae bacterium | reverse complement strand
CGCTGCGCGATCAAGGCGACGCACCACGCGCCATAAAATCGTTTCAACGTGCGGCAGATTTAGATGCGAAAAATACCGATGCTTTTATCGAACTCGGCAAAATTTATACGGAAAAGAATAATACTTTAGCGGAAAAATACTTGGATAATGCTTTATTAATTGATTCATCGAACGTTAACGCAATTATGGCGAAAGCGTATTATTTTCAAGTGACGAATAAAAACGAAGCGGCAAAAGGTTTATATGAACGCGTCACGTCACGCGATATTCATGCTTATGATGCCAATTTTAATTTAGCTTTGTTGTATTTCGATGCGGGAGACTTTCTGAAATCGAACACTTGCTTGCAAAAAGTGCTTGACGAAAAACCTTCTTATTATAAGGCGTATTATTATCGCGGTTTAATAAAATCGAAAACTGGCGATAAGGCCGGTGCAAAACTTGATTATCAGCGCGCTTTGGAAATTAATTCGGGTTATGAAAAAGCAAAAAAGGCAGTGAATGAATGATGAATCATTACTGTTCAAAAGATCCTAAAACGTTTAGAAACTAATGATGTAGAATAAAGAATAAAAAAAGCGCAAAGGGAAATTAATTTTCTCTGCGCTTTTTTTTTCTTTATTCTACATTCATCATTTTGCTGATGCAGCGGGTGCATTAGACACAACTTGAACATTTAATTTAGCAGAAACTTCTTTGTGCAAATTAATCGTGATTTCATGTGTACCAAGTTCTTTGATAGTATCAACCGCAATTTTTTTGCGTTCAACTTGCACACCCAATTTATCTTCGATGGCTTTTGCAATTTGAGCAGCATCCACCGAACCGAATAATTTACCTTTATCACGCGCTTTTGCGGAAATGGTAACAGTTTGTCCGTTGATTTTGTCGGCAAGCGTTTGATATTCGCCTAATTTAGCGGCTTCTCTTTTGTCTAAAGCACGCAGGATAGAGGCGAATTTTCTGCGATTGCTATCATTAGCAACCAAAGCATGACCTTGCGGAATAAGAAAATTATTACCGAAACCGTCTTTTACTTTTTTTATCTCATATTGATAGCCGAGTTTTTCGACATCTTTTAATAATATAACTTCCATTATAGTTGTTAATTGTTAATTATTAGTTGTTAATTATTTTTAGTCATTTTATAATAGTTAGCTTTGCTTGGTTATAATTTTAAAATTAACCATTAACAATTAACCATTAACAACTAAAAATTTATTTCATCAAATCCGCCACATACGGCAACATTGCCAGGTGACGCGCACGTTTTACCGCAGTAGCCGTGCGGCGTTGAAATTTGAGAGAGTTGCCGGTGATACGACGCGGTAAAATTTTACCTTGTTCATTAATGAATTGCAACAAAAACTCCGGATCTTTATAATCCACGTGTTTCAATCCGAATTTTCTGAAACGGCAATATTTTTTGCGTTGCTGACCAATATTCGGATTACTTAAAAATTTTATATCGTCTCTTGATGCCATAGCAGCAATTTTTGTTTAAAGGTGAAATGAAAAATTATTCTTCGCCGGCACCGCCTGTATCGCCCGATTTAATAGCAGCATCTTTCAATGCTTTTATTTCAGCTAAGGCTTTTTTGCGTTTACCGAGTTTGCCGGCGCGTTTGTCCGCATTGTATTGTACAGCGTGCGTGTCGAGTGCAGTGGTTAAAAAGCGCAAGATTTTTTCATCGCGACGCAAAGTCAATTCCAATTTGTCAATAACGACACCGTTTTCACCTGAAAATTCAACGGAATAATAGTAACCGCTGTTTTTTTTCTTAATCGGATACGCCAATTGGCGCAAGCCCATTTCGTCTATATGAACAATGCTGTATCCGGCTTCGTGTACAGTGTTCACATATTTCTGAGCAGTAGCTGCAATTTCATCGCCGGGCAGCGTGGGATTGACGATGAAAGTAACTTCATAATGACGCATAGGTCGAAGTGTTAATGTGGTTTAATTAAAAAATTATTCAAAAATGCCCGCAAAAGTAAATAATTAAAACCAAATATCCAAACGGTTTTAGTTTTTCTTCAATTTAGTTTTTTTTCAAGAGGGTAGCATTATATCTTTTTTGCAAAGAATCTATCAAAGGGTCTTGTGCCGGTACGACGTACTGTTTGTAACGGCGGAAAGGATTGAAATTAATATAGCGTTTAGGATTGAGGCGCAAATCTTGCATTAAGGCTTCTGTATGAATGAGCGTCAAGTTTAAATTTTTGTAAACGCTGTCGTTCGTTGTAAGTTGTCCGAATGTGCCTTCTCCGTTTGAAACTTTCGTCACCACGCCCGTTAAACCTTTTAAAGTGTTTTGAGTTTCCGATAAAGTTTGTTTCAAAGCTAGAATAGCCAACCCGAGACTATCCGTTGCACCATTTATTTTTCCGAAATTAAGTGTATTGGCGTGTTCGGCGAGTAATTTTACGTTATTGAGAGTTCCGGTAATGTTATCGTTGTTGCTCGCCAATCCGCGAGTTACTAACTCTAAATTCTTAAAAGTACCTTTCATATTTTCAGAAGAAGCCGCCAAAAGTTTGTTCACCGTTTCCGTAGATTGTTTTAAACTGATGAGTGCTTGTTGAATATCGCGCAGACTTTTTCCGACTTCATTGTCCGGTTTTTTTAAATTCATGGAAAGTGTATCTACCATTGAGTTAACACCGCCCGTCAATTTTTTTACGTAAGGGTCTATTTGTTCAGGCGTTCCTATCATAGATTGCAACATATTGTATGAAGCACCTTGTAAAAAATCGCCTGAAACGGCACAATTTCCGCCGGCGCAAGGTTTGTCGTAAACAATCTGCATTGCTTTGCCGGATAAAACGCCATTTGAAAACAAAATAGCTTGTGCATTTTTCGGAATACCCGGATTTTGTTTAATCAAGAGTATTAATGTGGCTTTGTTATTATTGTCCGGTCGAAATTTAATTTCTTTAACCGTTCCGACCGTTACGCCGTGAAAAAATACGGGTGAAGATGTCGTAATTTGTTCTGCATCATCGAAGTCGGCGTTCAAAATTATATTTTTATCTAAAACGCTTTCATTCTTTAAAAATTTATATCCCCAAAATACGGCGATAATGGTGAGGGCTGCCAACAACCCAATTTTTGTCTCGTTTGAAATTTTCATGCGATTTTTTCGTTTTTTCTAAAGTAAAGTTACAAATTAGAATTATTAAGTAACAAATTTATACCAAAAAATATTATTACCAAATTTTCGTAAAATTTTACGCAAAAATAGTCCTTTATTGTCAATGCGACGAAGAAATTATTAAGATACTTTGTTCGAAAAATTTGGGATGGCTTATGTTCAGAAATCAAACCTCAAACGCAAATTCAAACGCCTTGATGTCAAGTAGTTCGGAATTGGATAATAAATGTTGCTGATTGTTTTTATCCAAGTTTTAGACGCTTCATTCGGATAATCCGTTAAATTAAAAACTTCGGCACTTATCCAAGCACTGCGTGTGAAACGAAAAATACTGTTTGGTCTTTTATTTTTCCACGACTCTTGCCACAACGCATACGAAAAACCAATATCAACACGCTGATAAGAAGGATAGCGGTAAGTGTTTCTATAAATATCATTTTTCTCAGGAAAACCGAAAGGCAAACCGGTACCGATGTTCAAACTCAAGTGCAATTTGAAATTTTTATTTTTTGGCAAATAATCTTGAAAGAAAACAGACAGCGTTAAAAGTTGATCGGTCGGTCGCGCCACATCACTTACGGCGTGACCCGTTGAATCACCGACTGCACGTTCAAGATGTTGTATACCGGTGATAGATTCTCGCGCACGTAATAGCGATAAATTCAACCACGATTCCGCACCCGGCACAAACTCACCGTTCAAACGCATATCCAAACCGGTGACGTAGCCTGTTGCATCATTTTTTCCGGAATAGGTAACGCGCACATTATTTATGTCGTAAGACACCAAATCCCAGAGCGATTTATAATAAATTTCGGTGGTAAATCGGAAAGGAATTTTTCTGAGGCTACCGATACTAAAATCATAAGTCATACCTGCTACTACTTGCGCCGATTTTTGCGCCAATTCATTCGGGTTTACAGTGCCGTCACGTGCGCGTAATTCTCTGTAAAATGCGGGTTGATAATATAATCCGCCTGCAAGCCGAAACGACACTTCTTTGTTCCAAGGTTTGTAAGAGAGTTGCACACGCGGCGTGATAAATTTTTCTTGATTGAGCGTCCAATATTGTCCGCG
>JAYTIA010000440.1:0-4233 GCA_043732145.1 Saprospiraceae bacterium | reverse complement strand
GTTTCTTGCTCCAACCACTGAATAGTCGGTGTGAAAATATCGGTGTCGTAAGTATAGTTTTTATTTTGAAGCACCATACACAAACGCTCAAAACCCATACCTGTATCCACGTGTTTGTTCGGCAACGGTTCTAAATGCCCATCAGCTTTTCTGTTGAATTGCATGAATACATTGTTCCAAATTTCGACGACTTGCGGATCATCTTGATTGACTAAAGTTTCACCCGCTATTTTTGCGCGTTCTGAATCGGGACGCATATCGAAATGAATTTCGCTGCACGGACCGCACGGACCTTGCGCGCCCATTTCCCAAAAATTATCCTTTTTGTTGCCGTAAAGGATATGATTTTCGGGCACGTATTTCAACCATAAATTTTTCGCTTCATCATCCGGCTCTAATCCTTCTTTCGCATCGCCACCAAAAACGGTGGCATACAATCTGTCTTTCGGTAATTTCAAAACTTCCGTCAACAATTCCCAAGACCAAGCAATCGCTTCTTCTTTAAAATAATCGCCAAACGACCAATTGCCCAACATCTCGAACAAAGTATGGTGCGTTCCGTCGAAACCGACATCTTCCAAATCGTTGTGCTTGCCGCTCACGCGCAAACATTTTTGTGTGTCGGCAATGCGCAAGGCCGGCGGCACTTTATTTCCGAGAAAATAATCTTTGAATTGTACCATACCGCTGTTGGTAAACATCAATGTCGGATCATCTTTCAATACCAACGGCGCGGAAGGAACGATTTTGTGTTGCTTCGATATAAAAAAATCTAAAAAGGCTTGGCGAATTTGTTGAGCAGTCATTACGATTTTGGATTTACGATTTTGGATTTACGATTTGGACGACGCAATTTTTAATCGTAGAAAAAATGCCGCAAAAATAGGAATTTTATTGGTTATTGAATATAATTTACACTTATGAAAGCAAAAAAAAATCGCGCAAAAAAATAATTTTTATTACGCGATTTTTATTATTAATTGCCCGATTAGGAATTTTCTAAAATTTCAGATTTATTTTATTTTAAAAGCCTTTTTCACTTTATCCACGTAATCTAATTTTTCCCAAGTGAAAAGTTCGACTTTAACGGTTTTGCTTCTGCCGTCGGGCGATGTAAAAGTTTTTTCAACAATTTCATTCGTGCGACCCATGTGACCGTAAGCTGCTGTTTCGCTATAAATCGGATTGCGCAATTTCAAACGTTTTTCGATGTGATATGGGCGCATATCGAAAATCTCCGATACTTTGCTTGCAATTTCACCGTCCGACATTTTTACTTTTGCCGTGCCGTAAGTCGTTACAAAGATACCCATAGGTTTTGCAACACCAATCGCATAACTCACTTGCACCAAAACTTCGGAACAAACACCCGCCGCTACTAAATTTTTTGCTATGTGGCGCGTTGCATAAGCTGCCGAGCGATCCACTTTAGACGGATCTTTTCCCGAAAATGCACCGCCGCCGTGCGCACCTTTTCCGCCGTAAGTGTCCACAATAATTTTTCTACCCGTTAAACCCGTATCGCCGTGCGGTCCGCCGATAACAAATTTGCCAGTCGGATTGATATGATACGTGATTTTGTCGTTGAAAAGTTTTTTTGTTTCGGCGTTACATTTTGCCATCACACGCGGAATTAAAATATTGATGACATCCGTTTTTATTTTTGCTTGCATCGCTTTTTCTTCTGCAAAATCATCGTGTTGCGTAGAAATAACGATAGCATCAATGCGTTGCGGTTTATTGTCATCAGAATATTCAATCGTTACTTGTGATTTCGCATCTGGACGCAAGTAAGTCATCGCCGAATTTTCGCGACGGAGTGCCGCCAATTCTTGTAATAATAAATGCGCCAAGTCGAGTGCCAATGGCATGTAATTATCCGTTTCGTCGGTTGCATAACCGAACATCATACCTTGATCGCCGGCACCTTGATCTTCAGGGTTTGCGCGTTCAACACCTTGATTAATATCGGCAGATTGTTCGTGAATAGCAGATAAAATACCGCATGAATTGGCTTCAAACATATATTCCGATTTGGTGTATCCGATTTTGCGAATCACTTCACGCGCAATATGTTGAACATCTAAATAAGTTTTTGTTTTCACTTCGCCGGCTAAAATTACTAAACCTGTTGTGACAAGTGTTTCGCAAGCAACTTTTGAAGTGGGGTCAAATGCCATAAAGTTATCAATTAGGGCATCTGAAATTTGATCTGCAACTTTATCCGGATGTCCTTCCGAAACGGATTCCGATGTGAATAAATAAGGCATTAAATTATGTTTTAAGAATTAAGAATTAAAAGTTAAGAATTAAGAATTTTACTCAAACTCTATCACTTAATTTTTTTCGGCTGTTTTAAATTTTTACTAAAACCCCGCAAAAGTATAAATAGTTATGTGAAGTTTTACTTTTTAGAAAAAACTTAACAAAATTTTATTTGGAAGCTATTTGGTTGGCGGTTGATGGTTGATGGTTAATTTTTTAATAATTATCAACCATCAACTATCCACCATCAATCGTCAACCATTAACTGATTTTCTTCTTTTGCCGAATTTCGTTCCCGCAAAAAAGGTAGTTTTTCTCAATTCTTTTTGTTCTTTGAGAGGTAATTTTATAAAATCGGTGCATTGTTCCGAGCAAGTGTTTGCAAATTTTTCGGCACAAGCCGGACATTGAATGAATAATAAATGACAAGCATCATTCGCACAATTTTTATGCGTATCGCAAAGCGTATCGCATTGATGACAATGTGCGACAATATCGTCTGAAATGCGCTCACCCAAACGTTCATCGAAAACGAAATTGACACCTTTAAATTTATTCGGTAAGTTTTTTTCTTTAGCTTGTTTGGCGTATTGAATAATGCCGCCGTCGAGTTGAAATAAATTTTTAAAACCTTTGTGTTTGAAATAAGCCGTCGCTTTTTCGCAACGAATACCTCCGGTGCAGTACATCACGATATTTTCATTTTCTTTGTCGACCAACATTTTTTCCACTAATTTAATTTCTTCTCTGAAAGTTTCGGCATCCGGTCGTACCGCACCTTCAAAATATCCGACTTCCGATTCGTAGTGGTTGCGCATATCAATTAAAACTGTGTCCGGTTTATTTGTCAATGCGTTAAAAGCGACGGCATCTAAATGAACGCCGCAGTCAGAAGCATTAAACGTCGCGTCATTCAAACCGTCAGCCACAATTTTTTCTTTTATTTTAATGGTAAGTTTGAAAAAAGATTTACCGGTATCTTCAACGGCAGTATTTAATCGCACATTGTTCAAAAACGGAATAGCGTAAAGTGTTGTACGAAAAATTTCGACAGAGGTGGTCGGTACAGAAATTTGTGCATTGATGCCCTCATGGGCCAAATAAATTCTACCTTTTACGGCAATAGCATCGAGCGTTAAATAAAGTTCGTCGCGTAATTTTTCCGGCTGTGCTATTGCATGGTATTTATAAAATGAAATAGTGGTGCGTGGTACCGAACTTGTGTACATTTTTTCTAAAAGTACTTCTCGATTCACGCGATTCATCAACTGTGATTTTTTCATCTTTAATTCATTGTCTCGTCAATTGATTAAACAATTAACAAAAATTGACGCAAAAGTAACGACAAGATTTTAATTGGAAAAAAGAAATGTTAATCATGCATCAGATTTAAAAATAAAAAAAAATTCGATCGGTATTTTTTAAAACGTTTGTATGTATATTTTTGAAATTTTTGTTGTAACTATTTAGCACCTTGCAAACTTTGCGAACCTTACATTAAATTTTAACGCAAGGTTCGCAAGGTTTTTTGCAAAGTTCGCAAATCCATACTAAGTTTTTAAAATTTGAGTGATTCTAGACAGTTAATTTTTTTTTGAAATTTTTTTTTGAAATTTTTGTGTCAATAAAATTTAATAAAAAAATAATTGAGAATTTTTTATTCGACTGCAACGTTTCTAATTTTTTTCTCGTCAAGTAATATAGAGGAACAAAAAAAATTAAAAAATTCTTTTTTATAACTTTCATAAATTATTATCCAATGAAGTTTTTCTTAAAATTCACCGGCTTATTAGCGGTTTTAATTTTCGTTACATCATGTACTAAAAATGATTCAAGTACATCAGTAACACCAACTTTAGCTACAGATCAATTTATTGTAACAGCAGTTACAGGCAGTGGTAACGGTCAAGGTTCGAACGGACATGATTCTGTTTGCGTTATGTTTGATAAAAATGAGTTTCCGCACGG
>JAYTIA010000439.1:0-4233 GCA_043732145.1 Saprospiraceae bacterium | reverse complement strand
CATCAAGTGAAATGAATAATAATAAATATGTCGGCTTGGTTGAAACCATTAATCAATTGAAAAGTGCTTTAGAAAAATGGAAGCAACAATATCTTATTATTGCGCCGATTTCCGGCAAAGTCACGTTTAATACCGGCAATTTATCCGAAAAACTCAACGTGCGTGAAGGCGAAGAGTTGATGTATATTATTCCCAAAAACGGCAACGGTGTTCTTGGTTTATTGACGGTGCCGGCAGCGTTGAGCGGTAAAGTGCGCGAAAATCAGCGCGTGATTATAAAATTCGATAGTTACGGTTATCAGCAGTACGGATTTGTAGAAGGTTTTGTTAAAAGTAAATCGTTGATGCCCAAAGATCAAAATAAATTAGCCGTACGTATAAATTTGCCGAAAGGTTTGGTAACTAATTTCGGTAAAACTTTAAAATTCGATCAACAAATGCAAGGATCCGGTGAAATTATCACCGATGATCGCCGATTGATTGAAAGGATATTTGAAAAATTGATTTATCCGTTCAGAAAAATTGAATATTGATGTTAGTTGGTTAGTTGGTTGCTTAATTAGTTAGTTAGTTAAAATTATCATCAACCAACCAACTAACTAACTATCGAACTAACCAACTATAATTTATGAAACAAATAATAAGACAACACGTCGAACAACAATTTGCCGAAGAACTCGACATAATCAAAAAAGAAGATATCGGTCATCGCCCGCCGAATTGGTTGTTGTCGCCTAATGCGGTTGTTTTATATTTAATGGGCGGAAAAACGAAAAGTGGTTTTATCATCTCACCAAAATATATTGGCAATAAGCGATTGATGGAAATCGCTGTGGCAACACTTACTACCGATCGTGCTTTATTGTTGTATGGTTTGCCCGGCACTGCAAAATCATGGGTATCGGAACACATTGCCGCCGCAATTTGCGGCACTTCTACCCTACTCATTCAAGGTACAGCAGGAACGGGCGAAGAAACAATTCGTTATGGTTGGAATTATGCGCGATTATTGTCGGAAGGTCCGAGTGAAAATGCTTTAGTAGAAACGCCGATGATGCAAGCGATGCGCGAAGGAAAAATTGCGCGTATAGAGGAACTCACGCGCATTGGCAGTGACGTACAAGATACACTCATCACAATTTTATCCGAAAAAACTTTACCTGTGCCGGAATTGAATACGGAAATTCAAGCCGTCGAAGGCTTCAATGTAATTGCCACTGCGAACAATCGCGATAAAGGTGTAAATGAGTTATCCGGAGCATTGAAACGGCGTTTCAATACCGTCATTTTGCCTTTGCCGAACACTATTAACGAAGAAGTTGAAATCGTACAAACCCGCGTGTCAAGTTTAGCTAAAGCTTATAAACTGCCGGCAGAAGCACCTACATTAAAAGAAATTCAACGCATTGTAACTATTTTCAGAGAGTTGCGCAATGGCGTAACAACTGATGGTAAAACAAAAATAAAATCGCCTTCCGGTACTTTAAGTACGGGCGAAGCCATTTCGGTTGTCAATAGTGGTTTAGCATTAGCGGGACATTTCGGTAATGGGCGTTTGAGTGCGGATGATTTAGCCGCCGGTCTTATCGGTGCAGTTGTAAAAGATCCGACGCAAGATAATATCGTATGGCGTGAATATTTAGAAACCGTTATCAAACACCGCGATGATTGGGGTGATGTTTATAAAGCGTGTAGGGAATTATGAGGTATTAGGTATTAGGTTTTGGTAATGAGTAAATTAAAACTCATACCGAATATCAAAAAAAAAGCATTCGACCTTGTAAGATCGAATGCATCAAAACAAAACGAAAAACCAACTTTAAACAAGTTTCTTCACTCTATTAAACAAAAATCTCAGCACAAAGTTTAATTAGAGTAAAATATATTTTAGTGAATCAGAGTAATATTAAAAAAAAATTTAATTCATAAACCACATAGACACATTGTTAACGTAGTTTTCTTAATTTAAATTCTTAGTTCTTTCAGCCGGCACTTTTCAGAGTAACTTGAAGTTCACGCGTTTGACCGCCTCTGAAAACCGTTAATTTCAAAACATCTCCAACGCGCGATTTAGCAATTCTTGCACGAAGTTCTACGGTAGTGCGAACGGGCGTATCATCAATTTTGACAATCACATCTTTTGGTAGAATACCGCCGTATTGTGCAGATGTGCCATCTAAGACCTTGTCAACAAGAACGCCTTGTGAAATATTCAAATCCATATCCTTTACTGCCGATGCAAACTGACTATCAACAATCATACTGATACCGAGTGCCGCACGTTCTACTTTTCCTTTTTTAATTAAATCATCAACAATGCGCGACATTAAATTGACGGGAATAGCGAATGAATAGCCTTCAAAACTTCCCGTATGTGTTTCAATCGCACTGTTGATGCCGATTAAACGCCCTTGAGCATCTACCAAAGCACCGCCCGAGTTTCCGGGATTAACGGCGGCATCAGTTTGAATAAAATCTTGAATTTTTTCTTTACTTCCCAAACGTTCCGTGTCATCAAATTTTTTATTTATTGCACTGATAATGCCGGCTGTAACGGTTGTACCGATGTTATATGGATAACCGATAGCTAAAACCCATTCGCCGATGCGTATATTATCCGAATTACCTTTTTGTATTGAGGGTAAACCGGTGGCATTAATTTTTAAAACAGCTAAATCGGTTTTCGGGTCTCTGCCGACCACTTTTGCTTTATATTCTTTTTTATCGGATAAAGTGACTTTTACATCCGTTATTATGTTATCATTTTCACCTAAACTCACAACGTGATTATTTGTAACTATATAACCGTCATCGGAAATTATTACACCTGAACCTGTACCTTTTTGTGGACCCTGATTGTAACCAAAAAAAGAAAACGGACTATCATCTTGTTGACTGCGGTTGTACGCACTTTCTTTTGATTCCGATACCTGAACGTAAACAACTGAAGGCGAAGCCAATGCTGCCGATTGCGACAAATCAATACTACCTGCCGGAACAATTGTTTCATTGTTTACATATTTTGCTAATGAAGTTTTTGGTGAGACATTGATATTTTTGTCAAAAACTTTCATCGCACCCACTACAATTAATCCGCCTATTAATCCGGCACAAATGAGAGAAACAATATTACGCATAAGATAAATGGATTTATTTGTGTTAAAGAAAAAGGTTTTTGTTTTATTAATGTACGTACTGTTAACGTTTTTGGATTGAATTGTGTTATTTAAAAAATATATTTTAACGAAAGATTAACGCGCAGTTACAAAAAAAACATTAAGAGCAAATATTATGCTGTACAGAATATGATGATTTTTGGTTTTCCTTTTTTAATAATAATCCCTCTAAAAAAAAATTTATACCGACAAGAAGATACATTTTTTAAAAACGTTTCAAAGTATAAAACAAACTTATGCTTTTGAAAGTTCCTTGATAAAAAATTTTCGATAAAACTTACATTATATTCGACGATTTTTTCAGAAAAATATTTTTAAACTCTTGAAGATTGATGGAAATTTTGTTTCTTCGAGTTTTATTTCAATATCGTGTTGCAATCTTTGCGAACAAGCGACAAGCGTGTTTTAAAAGATTGTTCTTGCACACTATCCGGATGAGGATTTTTCATTATTCATTGTTCGTTATTCTTGATGACCGAAAAAGAAATATTAACGTTATTAAAGCCCGAAACTGAAACTGAACGTTACTTGTTGTCGATTCCGGAAATATTAAAAGGTTTAGATTGGGGAGAACCGCGTTTCGGGCATCCTGAGGGAAAGGTAGTATATCATGTAGTTGAAGTTTTCAATAATTTGAATAATATATCCCCTAAACTTTCTATTAAAGATCTTCAAACATTACGTATCATTGCTCTATTGCATGATACTTTTAAAATACGAGAAGATAAAAGCAATCCGCGTGATTGGACGAGACATCACGCTGTTTTGGCTGCCAATTTTGCACAAAAAATAATTTCCGATATCTGCATCATAGATATTATTCACCAACATGATGAAGCCTATTATTGTTGGAAAATGTTTGCTTTACATCAGAAACCTGAAGCTGCTTTACATCGCTTACATTGGCTAATGAAAAAAATAGGTTATTGTTTACAACTTTACTATATTTTTTTTATGTGTGATACCGCCACCGGAGATAAAAATCAAACACCCGTGCGGTGGTTTGAAGAAAATGTTTCAGGTTTAGAACAAATAAATTTAATCGAATAATGAACAA
>JAYTIA010000438.1:0-4244 GCA_043732145.1 Saprospiraceae bacterium | reverse complement strand
GACACCTGTCAAGTATTCCTGTAAATCGTTGTTCATTGTTCGTTATTCACTGTTCATTATTTTTTATGCTTGAAGTCAGTTGGAATTTACCGGATGTGAGCAACATCAATATGTGGATGAGTTTACTCACCCTTACTTTTTTAGAAATCGTACTTGGAATTGATAATATTATTTTCGTTTCCATCGTCGCCAATAAATTGCCGAAACATCAAAGAAGTATCGGGCGACGTTACGGTTTGTTATTGGCAATGTTATTTCGTTTGGTTTTACTACTCGGTATCGGTTTTATTCTTTCATTGAATAATCCTATTTTCACTTTACCTTTTAAAGTTGACAAAGTACCACTCGGTATCAGTATTAAAGATTTAATTCTTATCGGCGGCGGATTATTTTTGCTATATAAAACTACATCCGAAATACATGAAAAATTGGAAAAAAATGCGCATGACGGTGAAGACGAAAAAAAATCTGCAATTGTATCTTCGATGACATCCGCTATTGTAGAAATTTGCATGGTCAATATCATTTTTTCTTTCGACTCGATACTCACCGCAATGGGTATGACACAAGAAATTATTATTATGATGCTAGCCGTCGTTTTTTCTATTCTTATTATGATTAAATTTTCATCGCCTGTCAGTCATTTTATAAATAAACATCCGACGATACAAATGTTGGCTTTAGCATTTTTAATTCTTATCGGTGTGATATTGATAGCGGAAGGTCTGCATCAACACGTTTCGAAAGGATATATTTATTTCGCCATTGCTTTTTCACTCGGCGTTGAAATGTTAAATTTACGTGCAAAAAAAGTAGAAATTTAAAACTGATGGAAGAATTATTACGCACGGCTTTACTCGGAACGACAAAAAAGGCATTAAATGTTGCCTTACTTCCTTTGCCCATTCAAAAAGCATTATTAAATACAAGCCTTGAAGATAAAGAAGATTTATTATTGAAAGCAGCGTCATTGTGTATAAAATATAATAATGCCGGCAAAAGAGCACCACATCTTAACTTAAAAGAATTGGTACCGGCACCGGTTGAAACAAAAAAAATTGCAGGACAAGATTATCCGGCTAATTTTTTGATGTTTTTAGAAACATTTAAAAAAACGCAGAAAATAGAAACTTTAAATGATTTTATCGATAAAATGTCTGCAGAAAATATTATTTTTCCACCCGAATTTTTAGTTCAAATACTAAATGTAATACCTAAAAATTTAAAATCTGAAAAAAAATTTATCGCAAAATTGAATGAAGTTATTGGTGAAAGAGGAAAATGGCTTTTTTCGATTTTAGATTTTGGATTTTAAATAGGTTGTTTTAAAATTCGGATTCAAAACCTAAAATCGTAAATGAAAATACTGAACGATAAGCAAATTGCACAAAAAATAACGCGTATAGCAGTGCAAATCCTCGAAAATAATTTCGACGCGCCGGAAATTCTATTAGCCGGTTTAAATAAGAACGGTTACGAAATGGCGCGCTTGATTGCTGAAAATTTACGTCAACGCACGATGATTACGATTCATTTGACGCGATTGAAATTAAATTCGCAATCTCCTACCGAGTATCCGATTACATTAGAATATCCGATTGCAAATTTGCACAACAAAGTTATTATTCTCGTTGATGATGTAGCAAATTCCGGGAGAGCTATTTTTTACGCCGTAAAACCGCTTTTAGATGTTTTGCCGAAAAAAGTTGAAGTGGCAGTTTTAGTAGATAGAAAACACAAATCGTTTCCGATTCAACCGGATTACGTCGGTTTGTCATTAGCAACAACCCGACAAGAAAATATTGAGGTACAATTGTTGGGTGTTGAAGAAAAAGCGGTGTACTTAAATTAATAATTAAGAAACCGGTAATAATTGCGAGGTGTTAGTTTTGATAAGACCCCATTAATAATTAACAACTAACAACTAATTTTTATGGCTTTACTTTTTCTTTCCCTTTTACCCGGATTACTTATCGGTATCTGGGTGTATTATCAAGATAAATACGAAAAAGAACCTGTTGGACTCATGCTGCGGGCATTTTTTTACGGATGCTTGAGTACTATTCCCGCCATGGTTTTTCAAATAATTTTCAAAAATTTTGAAAATCCGGAAAGCCTGATTGAAACGGCGATTTTCTCATTCGGTATCGTCGCTTTTTCGGAGGAAACCTCTAAATTTTTTTTTCTCCGCCGCTATATTTATCCGCACCCCGAATTTGACGAGCCTATTGACGGTGTAATTTACGGCACAATGATCGGCATGGGTTTCGCCACTACCGAAAACATTTTATACGTGTTGGGAGAATCGGGCGGATTCAGCACTGCTATCGGTCGTGCTTTTACCGCAGTGCCGGCGCACGCAATTTTTGCAGTTTTTATGGGTGCATATATGGGCATTGCTAAATTTAATAAAGAAAGCAGAAAGTATATGATATTGAAGGGTTGGATACTCGCCGTTTTGTTTCATGGCTTGTACGATTTTTTTCTCATGCAGAAAGCTCATCAAGAACTAATGGGTTTATCTATTTTAACTTTGATTTGGGGTTGGGTTTTAGCAAAGAGAATTATAAAAATTTCCCAAGAATTATCGCCGTTTAAAAACAATCCAAAAGTGTAATTCGATTTTCGATTTTCGATTTATGTAATTTTTAAAAATCGAAAATCGAAAATCAAAACTATTCATCATCATTCTCCTCTATGATATTATTTTCCTTGCTGAACAAATTTAAAAAATATTTTTTCTTAAGCACAAAATGCTGCCAAATGATGGAACCGCTGTAGATTCCGTTTCGATTCGGCAATCCAATGCGATTGGCTTCAATGATTCGATTATCAATGTGTTTTTGTTTATTGAGTGCGGAAATGTTTTTAAAAAAATCCAGATACGCTCTGAATACTGCTTTTGTATGCGGCGATTGTTTATCCTTTAAAAATTTAAGCGCGGCAACGGTATCTAAACTTAATCGTACAGGTAAAAGCCAAAAAAGTTTGCGGAATGATTCATTTTTATAAACAGTAAATAAATTATTTCTGAAATTGAAGTAAGTTTTTTTCGGATTGCCATATTCCATCGTACCGCCGCCAACGTGACGAACTACGCCATGAGGTTCTACCATAATTTTATATCCGGCGCGTTTCATACGCCAACACAAATCTATTTCTTCAAAATGCGCCCAAAATTGCGCATCAAAGCCGACGAATTTATGCCAAACATCGGCACGTACTAACATGGCTGCACCACTTGCCCAAAAAATTTCGACGACATCGTCGTATTGTTTTTTATCTTTTTCAACGATATTGAAAATCCTGCCGCGACTGAAAGTATAACCGAAGTTATCAATCCAACCACCTGCACCACCGGCATGTTCGAAACGGCGTTTTTTGGCATAAGATAAAACTTTGGGTTGTGTTGCTGCAATCGTTTTATCGGCATCCATGAGCGTAACCATACCGTTCAACCAACCTGCCGACACTCGGCAATCGGAATTTAGAAGCGCATAATACTTATAACCTTCCGGATTTTCTTCGCTTATCGGTTTTAATTTTTCGTGTTTCAAGGCTTCATTGTAGCCTTTTGCAAAACCGTAATTTATTTTTAAATCAATCACTCGAATTCTGTCAATACCGTATGCCGCCGGAATACCTTCCAAATTTATATCCCGTACAGCTTCAATGCTATTGTCTGTCGAACCGTTATCTGCAACAAAAACATCTAAATTACCGTAACCTGATTCGCAAACTGAAGGTAGAAATTGTTTCAAAAATTGCGGCGTATTATAATTCAGTATCACTACTGCCACACGCGATTTTTTTCTGTTTTCATTCTGCACAAGTATGAAACGACTTTCTCTTTCATCTTCTGCTAGTTGTACGATTAAACTTTCGATCGTACCAAATCTTTTATCACTTCTTAAAAAAGCAATGAGTTCAACACGCAAAATTTGATCGTAAATATCTTCTTTAAAATCAAAAATATTAATTTCAAGAGTGACGTTGTGGTGGTCTTTCAAAACAGGTCTATCGCCGTGATACATCATACCTTTGTAACGTTTGCCTTTCAACCAAACAAAAACTGCATAAATACCGTGCGGCGGAATAAGTTTATATTTATCCAAAACTTCTAAATTGGCAGTCGGAAAACCAATCTCTCTCCCAATTTGCTGCCCTTTCACGACTTTTCCGGTAAAAATGAAAGGATGTCCGAGCAAACGTGTAGCAGATTCTATATCACTGTGTCCTAGTGC
>JAYTIA010000437.1:0-1525 GCA_043732145.1 Saprospiraceae bacterium | reverse complement strand
ACAAAAGCAAGGACTTGATTTGACCAATCAAACTCAATTAACTGCTTATGGAGAAAAATTAGGAGCAAAATTAGCAATATCTTGTTCGAAATTTAAAGAATTGACGCGCTCATTCATGGAACAATCCTCAACAACTGTTAAAACCCAAACTTCAACGGGTACTTTTGTGCGTGTAGAAAAAGAAGGATTAGCTAAACTCGTTTTTAAAGAAATCAGCGGTAAAGAAGTATCTTTTATTTGGTTTAACAATTTCTCTAATTCGGAAAAATTTATGACTAAATCTGTCGCAAGTGCCGTTGGAAAATCTTTTACAATTACTTGGACTGAAGTTGAAATGTATGTACCTAAAGCTGACGGATATTACACGGTTAAACAAATTTTGTCTGTAGAGTAAATTAGCTTTCAGCAGTCAGCTTTTAGTTTTCAGTTTGTATAAATCATTGAAATGACCAAATTAAAATCCGGAATTTTAAAAATTCAGATAATTCTACTAATTCTGATCGTTTTTTTAGTCGCTTGCAACAACGATTTTAATCCGGTGAGCGGTTACAAAGATATTCCTGTCGTTTACGGTTTTTTATCGCCGACGGACACTGCGACGTATATCCGCATTGAAAAAGCGTTTGTGGATGCGTCGAAATCGCCGAACGATATTGCACAAATCCCGGATTCGCTTTACTATTCAGATGTTACAGTTACATTGGTACATATATTGGACAACACGCGGTATGTTTTGCAAAAAGTGGATGGGACCAAAGAAGGTTATCCGCGACAAAGCGGCATCTTCGCAACTTCGCCCAATTATTTGTATAAACTCTCGAACAAAATACTCAATTTCAAAGCCGATGAAACTTGGCGTATTGAATTGCAACACAAATCAGATACAAAACCTTTCGCACAATCTTCTACGAAAATTGTCGGAGTGTACACTTTTTTTATTCCGAACAATGTTCAAACTTGGACATACACCTCCGGCGGCATTTTCAGAGTACAAACCGACGAAAAATCGGCGCGTACTTACGACTTGAAACTCGTTTTTAATTACGATGAAACCGACCCGACAAAACCCGGTTCAACTATTTCGCAAAAAATAGTTTGGGATTATGTGTCCAACCAAACGCGTAATGTTGGTACGGATGGTATTCCGGATCCGGAAATAAAATTTTCGCGCAATCCGCAAGATTTTTATACTTTTTTGCAAACAAATATTGCCGAAAAACCCGGTATCGTTCGCAATTTTAAAAGTATTGATTTAGTTTTGTACGCCGGCGGTTCCGAATTTATAAGTTATGAGACAAACGGTATTTCAAATATAGGTATTACGGGCTCGCAAAGTATTCCGGTGTTTACCAATATTACAAATGGTCTAGGTTTGTTCTCGTCGCGCACCACTGTCACTTATAAAGGCATTACACTCAGCGATGCGTCATTGGAATTGTTGAAAAACGGAGATTTTACGAAGAAATTAAATTTTAAATAAAATTTCGACTTACCGACACCGGACTTACTGACGATAGACTTACAG
>JAYTIA010000436.1:0-1528 GCA_043732145.1 Saprospiraceae bacterium | reverse complement strand
TGCAAAATCAAGGCGTACTTGTTTGTATCAATTCTGATGATGCAGAAATGGCGCGACGTTTAAATCAAGAAGCGGCAAAATCTATGATGTATTCCGGTATGAAAGAACAAGACGCTTGGAAAATGGTGACGATCAATCCGGCAAAAATTATGCACGTCAGCGAAAGAACAGGTAGTATTAAAGTCGGAAAAGATGCAGATTTGGTTTTATGGTCCGATAATCCGTTGAGTATTTATGCGAAAGCAGAACAGACTTACGTGGACGGTATCAAATACTTCGACTTACAAGATGATATTAAATTGCGCGACGCGGCAAAAAAAGAGCGCGCACGTCTCGTGCAAAAAATGATTCAAGCAAAAAAATCCGGCGCACCGGCGCAACCTGTGATAGCAAGACAAGGTCGTTTGTATGATTGCGACGATATCAATTGACAATTGATAATTGACAACACCAATAAAATAAATGATGGTAAAAATAAATAATTTTCAATCGCGTAGCGGTTTCCTATCCGAAAATAAACGGAAACCGCTACGCGGTTAAAAATTATTTTTTTTCTACGTAGCGGAAACCGCTATGCGGTAACTAATCAACTATCAAATAATTAATTCTTGTACCATTAATCGTTGTCAACTGTCCATTGTCAACTGCCAATTTTCAATTACTCCAAAAACGTTTTCAAAAAAAGAGCAATCGCTGCATAAGTATAATCGGCGTTTGCTTTTTTGGCAATACCATGACCTTCGTCTTTTGCACGCACGTACCAACTCGTCACGCCATTTTTTTTCAACTGCTCTAACATTTGTTCAGATTCGGAAAGCGGTACGCGCGGGTCGTTTTCACCTTGAAAAATAAACATCGGTTTGGTGATATTATTGATGTTGGTGAGCGGACTAATTTTTTGCATGAATGCTGCCATTGCCGGATCGCGCTCGTCGCCGTATTCAACACGCCGTAAATCCGCACGATAACTTGAAGTATTTTTCAAAAACGTCACGAAATTTGAAATGCCGAACAAATCTACACCGCAACGCAAACGTTTGTTGTAATTAGTCATACACGCTAGCGACATATAACCGCCGTAACTGCCACCGAAAACTGCGATACGCGATGTATCCAAATCCGGCTGCGTCGCAATCCAATCCAATAAAGCACCGATATCTTTTACCGAATTTTCGCGCAACATACCGTTGTCAAGTTTTAAATAAGTTTTGCCGTAACCTGTTGAGCCGCGCACATTCGGCACTAAAACCGCAAAACCCAATTCATTCGTCCAAAATTGCCGACGCGAAGAAAAATTCGGAAAATATTGTCCTTCCGGTCCGCCATGAATTTCAATCACTACCGGAATTTTTCCTTTCGCGTTGCGCGGTTTATAAAGAAAAGACGGCACGCGGCGCGTTTTTCCGGTGAGTGAATCTTTATCGAAAGACGAAAAATCAATTAGACTGCAATCCACAAAATTATTGGTATTCAATCCGCCGACCTCACTAAAAGTCCAACGTTCCGATGTGTTTTTTGAAATATCGTA
>JAYTIA010000435.1:0-10964 GCA_043732145.1 Saprospiraceae bacterium | reverse complement strand
CGGTTCTTGCAGATGTAATAAATAAATCGGTCAAATTTTTTCCGCCGAAAGCGCAAGAAGTTACTCGTGCAACAGGAAATTTGATGTACTGTAATTTTTTTCCGGTATTTGGGTTCCACCTCGTAACTTGCCATCCATCCCAATGTGCAATCCACAACATTCCCTCGGTATCAATCGTCATACCGTCGGGATAACCATCTTTTTCTGAAATTTTAATAACTATTTTTCTATTTGAAATTTGCCCCGTATATTTTTCGTAGTTGTAAGCAACAACCTCGAACGTTGGCGTATCGATATAATACATCGTTTTATGATCAATACTCCAAGCTATGCCATTTGAAATACTGACGTTTGAAATTTTTTTTTCAATTTTATTATTATCAAAAACGTAAAGATTTCCTGCATTAGGTTCGTCCGTGAGTGACATCGTACCCGCCCAAAATCTCCCAAACGGATCACATTTTCCATCATTGAACCGATTATTTGGAAAACTACTTTCCGGATTTAACGCCATTTGTATTTCTCCTCCTCCTCTACTGATAAATCCAATCCCGCTTTTCGTGGCGATAATAAAGTCTTCATTTTTACAAATTGCGATACTTCCAACCTGTTCATGCAACGGGAAAAAACTGTAACTGTGGTTATTAAAAGCGTATTGGTGAATTTCGCCTTTTAAAATATCTATCCAACAAATTTCATTGTGACGAGCATCCCAAACCGGACCTTCGCCTAATTCACATTTATGATCAGTGATTGTTTCTATTAACATAAAATTCAAAAAAAATTAAAAGATATAAGCCATCATCATTTCATCTATAAAACGATTTTCACTTTTCAGGTGCGTATATTTTTTTAAAATGCCTTCTCGTTCAAAACCTAATTTTTCATAAAGAGCGATAGCTTTCAGGTTTAAAGTTGCTACGCTTAATTCAATTCTTAAAAAACCTTTTTGTTGAACGTGAGCTAAAATTTCTCGCAGCATTTTCACGCCATATCCTTTTCCCGAATAATCCGGATGAATGGCAACGCCACCTAAATAACAGATATGACTTGCTCTATACGTATGGCCAAACAATTTAAACATACCAATTGCTTCTCCGTCTTCTTCAAAAATAAATTTAATTTCTTTTGACACTAAATCTTTGAAAATAAGTTTGAACGCACGTTTATCCATTATTTCGTAAAGTAAAAAAGGATTTACTTGCGGATGAAAATATAAATTATAAACAAAATCAAAGTCCTTTGATGTCGCTTTCCTAAGCATTTTTAAAATTATGTTGAATAAAGCACAAATTTACGGTAAATCGGCGTTTATCTTTGTTGAGTTTAGGAATTTAAAATAAAAATTATGTGGTGGGTATACGCTTTGTTGTCAGCTTTTTTTGCTTCTTTAACTGCTATTTTTGCGAAAATAGGCATAACGAATGTCAACTCGAATTTAGCTACTGCTATTCGAACCATCGTTATTCTAATCATTGCATGGGGAATTGTTTTAGCAAGAGGTGAAACAAAAGGCTTAATGACTTTAACGAATAAGAATATAATTTTCTTAGTTATTTCCGGTGTCGCGACCGGCTTATCTTGGGTATTTTATTTTAAAGCCTTACAATTAGGAAAAGTTTCGCAAGTTGCACCGGTAGATAAATTAAGCGTTGCTCTGACAATTGTTTTATCCGTTATCTTTTTAGGTGAAGCATTGACGGTTAAAACGGCGATTGGGGCTTTGTTTATTATTATAGGCACACTCGTTTTGATTTTATGACAATACTACTACCACTTTACTTAAATTACAATATTCAAAATCATTGTTCATTTTAAAAAATTTGGCATCTTGAAAAATAAAATGAATAGCCTCACCCTTTGCGTGAGGCTATTCATTTTCAACTGTTTCGCGATTATTTTATCTTTAATATACTAGGTGAGTATTTACATATTATTCAAAATGAAACTGATCAAGTCCGCGTTTAGTCTATCCTTATCTGTGATAAATAAACCATGCGGTGCATTTTCATAGACAATGTATTTCGCTTTCGGTAGCAATTGGGCTGTTTTATCACCTGCAATATCTATCGGCACTATTTTATCGGCATCTCCATGAATGATTAAAGTCGGGACATTAATTTTTATCACGTCTTTTCTGAAATCTGTTTCAGAAAAAGATCGAACACAATCTATCGTTGCTTTTGGGGAACTCATCAGTGCAAGCATTTGATTCCAATTTAATAATTGGTCACTGACGGGATGACTGAGTATGCCAACTCCATAAAACTGTTTTGCAAAAGTGGTTAAAAATGCCGGACGATCGGCTTCTAATTTTTCTATCATTCCGTCAAACAGAGTTTTATCAGCACCATCCGGATTATCATTTTGTTTAAGCATAAAAGGCGTAACTGCACTTACCAATACAACTTTTTCTATTCTACTTGTTCCATATTTACCAATATACCGCGCAATTTCTCCGCCACCCATTGAAAAACCTACAAGTGTTACACCTGTTAAATTCAATTGTTCAAGCAATTCTTTTAAATCTTCTGCGAGTGTATCGTAATCATATTTTTCAAAAGGGCGATCCGATTTACCGAAACCTCTTCTATCATAGGCAATGCAACGTAAATTATGCTTCGGCAATTCATTTAATTGATATTCCCACATTTCGTGGTTAAGGGGCCAACCATGAATTAAAACGACCGGCTTGCCTGTACCGTAAGTGTCATAATAAATTTTTACCGACTTTCCTGACATATCCGGTTTGGTTTCAATAAAGCTCATTTGTTATAATTTTAAATAAAAAAAAGAATTGCGTACCGTTACTTTCTTAACTTGATTTTGATGCAAAGGTGAGTACTTTTAAAACGGGGCATGTTACAAAATTTTCTTAAAAAATTGCATAATTCATACGTTGAGATAGTTTTAATAATTTTTTTAAAATTGTGAAGGCAATGCTCGAAACGCCAATGAATTAAGAAATAAAAAACTAACCTTACTCTTAGGAATGAGAAAGAAATAATCACTTAAATTGTACCTTTGCAAAAATTATTAAATTTGAAATCCAAGGTAACTTTCCCTGCCGAATGGGCTGAACAAAACGCCATACAATTTACATTCCCGCACACAAATTCGGATTGGGTGGATAAAATAATTGAAGTCGAAAAGTGTTTTACAGAAATTATTACTACCGTCGCGGAATATGAATCGGTTATAGTTGTTTGTGCCGATAAAAATCACGTATCGAAATTATTAGCGCATATCCCTCAAAATAAATTAAGCCTTGTAGAAATTCCGTCAAACGATACTTGGGCGCGCGATCATGGCGGTATTACGGTTTTTAAAACGGACGAAACAAATAAAGTTTCAAAAATTATTTACGATTTTACGTTTAACGGTTGGGGATTAAAATTTGCTGCCGATAAAGATAATTTGATTACACGCCAACTTTTTAAAGAAAACGTTCAACAAATTCCTTTGGTTTTTGAGGGCGGTGGTATTGAAAGCGACGGCGAAGGCACACTGATGACAACTTCAGAATGTTTACTTTCTCCGAACAGAAACGGGCATCTTTCAAAAAATCAAATCACGCAAAAATTAAAAAAACTTTTCGGAGCCAATCGCGTCTTGTGGTTGAATAACGGTTATCTTGCCGGCGATGATACGGACAGTCATATTGATACGCTCGCACGTTTTTGCGCCGTTGATTTAATTGCTTATGTGAAATGCGATGATAAAAACGATGAACATTATTCGACATTAAAAAAAATGGAAAATGAACTCAAACGTTTTCGTACCGTCGATAAAAAATCCTATCGTTTAGTGGCGTTGCCGATGCCCGATGCGTGTTACGCCGAAGACGGTCATCGTTTGCCGGCAACTTATGCCAATTTTTTAATCATAAACGGTGCTGTATTAATGCCGACTTATGGTGTGAAACAAGATGAAGCAGCCTTACACATTTTGCAAAATTGTTTTCCGAATAGAAAAATTATCGGCATCAATTGCAGAATTTTAATCGAACAACACGGTTCTTTGCATTGTGTGACGATGCAATATCCACAATTAGGTGTTAGTTGCAAGTCGTAAATTACAGGTAAAAAATCTAAAATCCAAAATCGAGATGCGCGTTAAAAAATTTTGGTACGAATTTATTCCGAACTATGCGCGATATATTTTGGTCGCCGTTGCGGTTATCATGCTGTCGTTTATTTTTCCGACGAATGCCAAGTTTAGATATAAATTCAACCTCAATCAGACTTGGTTGTACGACGATTTAATTGCTAATTTCGATTTTCCGATAAAAAAAACAAACGATGAAATTGCAGACGAAAAAAAAATTATTGAAAAAGAAATCTCGCCTTACTACAATTTAGATGTCGAAAGTGTCAATGCTCGAAAAAAAGAATTTACCCAAGCCTTTGATGAGCAATTGAAAAGAAACCGTTCGCAATTTCCGGATGTTGTGCGCAACGCCGATAATTATTTGACTTACGGCAATCATATTTTAGATAGAATTTTGACGAAAGGCATTCTGAAAAATGATACGCTGACGCAAAAAAAAGAAAAAGATTTTGTTGTCAATCTTCTGCGCGGCAATACGACAGAAAAAATCACGCTCCAAAATTTACAAACGCCTGAAAGTGCGAAAAAATTCTTAACCGATTCTATTCAAATCAGCCGATTGAAAGAACCGGAATTTTTGTTGCCGCTTTTAGAACCGCTATTGACACCCAATTTAGTTTTTGATGTCGAAAAAACAAAAGAATTTAAACAGCAAGAACTCGAGAAAATTGCAACGGCACACGGTTTAGTGAAAAGTGGTGATTTAATTATTCCGAAAGGCGGTATCGTTACACCAAGTGTTTACCAAAAATTGATTTCTTTTAAAGAACAATACGAGTCCGATTATCAGACGAGTGAAAAATTTTACATGATTTTGCTCGGCTATTTTATTCTCACAGCACTGTTGCTTGTTTTGTATTTGTTGTACATCCGAAATTTTGCGCCGCCGGTTTACAGCAAATTGCGTTGGTTATTATTTCTATTGGGCATTATCATCGCTTATACATTTCTGACTTACGGCATAAAGACATCGGAAATTTTAAGTCCATATACCCTACCCTTCTGTATCCTGCCGATAATTATCAAAAATTTCCATACACGCGAATTGGCGTTTGTAACGCATATTGTCAACGTGCTTATTGTCGGACTCATTACCGTTCCGGGTTACGAATTTATTTTGCTGCAACTTGCTGCCGGATTAGTTGTATCTTTTTCACGTTTTGAAACACGCTATTGGTCACAATTTTTTAAAAATATTTTTTATGTCGTTTTAGTTTACGCCATTTGTTTTATCGGTATTTCTTTGATTGAAGAAAGTAATATCCGAAATATTAATTGGACAATATTTGTATGGCTTGCGCTCAATGGTTTTTTAACGCTCCTCGCCTACCCGCTTATCCCGCTCATCGGCAATTTTTTCGGATTTGTTTCGAGTATTGCTTTATCTGAACTCAGCGATTTGAATCATCCTTTGTTGAAAGAATTATCTATAAAAGCACCCGGCACGATGCAACATTCTTTGCAAGTTGCACATTTAAGTGAAGCCGCCGCAAAGGCAATCGGCGCAGATGATTTATTATTAAAAGTTGCCGCACTCTATCACGATGTAGGCAAAACACTTCAGCCGCAGTATTTTATTGAAAACCAGACAGATAATAATAATCCGCACACAACTTTAAAATATCTTGACTCGGCGCAAATTATTTTGGCACACGTGCCGCACGGTGTTGTATTGGCAGAAAAATATAATTTGCCGCCTGTTATTATTGATTTTATAAAAACGCATCACGGTACTACTTCTGTCGAATATTTTTACAGAATAGCAGTGCGCGAACAAGGTAGTGAAAAAACCGATAGAAAATTATTTCAGTATGCCGGACCTAAACCGCGTACAAAGGAAGAAACCATTTTAATGCTCGCCGATACAATCGAAGCTACCGCTAAAAGTACACCGCTAAAAACTTTATCTGCTATTGATGATTTAGTGGAGCGAATGACTCGAGACAAAGACGCGCACCAACAATTTACGGATTCGGAAATCAGTTTTTCGGAATTACAAAAATGTTTGACAAGCTTTAAACAAACTTTGACGAGTATGTATCATTCGAGAATCGAGTATCCGAAAGAAAGTTGATTCATTAGGACATTTGACCAATAAAGCAATCAACCAATCAATTAAACTAAAATAGTCAATACAGTTCAATAAATCGCAAAAATCGGATTAACTTTTGAGAAAAACATACCTGTACATTTGTATTGTATTAAAAATCAAATTTTCTTTACAAAAACAATTAAAAAATGGGTACGCAACAAGAAACAATGATTCCGACAATGCAACCGACAATGCAACCGAACGCTGCACATAAAGAAATCCCCGGTAATCCATCAACTGCAACGACAAGTAAAATTAAGTTAAGAACGAGTTTAAGAGGTAATCCGCTCAAAGTATTGAGCAAAGCAGATTGGCAATTTTGGAAGTACAACGGTTATGTTATTATAAAAAATGCAGTACCGAGAGAACAAGCATTGCGAACCGCGGCATTTATTTGGGAATTTGAAGAAAAAAATCCGAATGACGTTTCTACTTGGTACACGGAGCCGCGCGCCGAAATAAAAATGAAAGAACTCACAGGTACGGGTATGGTAGAAGTATATAATAATCAGCACTTGTGGAATAATCGGCAAATGCAGCGCGTGCATGATGCGTTTGCGGATATTTGGGGAACGGAAAAACTTTGGGTCACAATTGATAGAGCGAATTTGAATTTACCTTTGCGTCCGGGATCATCTTACAAAGGTTTTATTCATTGGGATTATGATCCGGAAACGAAACCGCAAAATGTGCAAGGAGTTTTGGCACTCGCCGACCAAACCGATGAAAATATGGGCGGCTTTCAATGTATTCCGGAATTGTTTCGCACTTACGACACTTGGAAACTCACACAGCCGGCAGACAGAAATCGTTTCAAGCCGGACACCACCGGTTTTGAAGATAAATTGGTAAAAGTAAAAATGCAAGCCGGCGATTTATTGATTTTCAACAGCAGTCAGCCGCACGGTATTCGTCCAAATTGGTCCGATAAAGTGCGCATTGCGCAATATATTTCGATGATGCCGGCGGAAGAAAATAATATGCCACTGCGTGAATGGCGTATAGACTCGTGGAAAAATCGCATCGCACCCGAAGGCTATGCTTTTCCGGGCGACCCGCGCAATTGGGAGCAAACGAAATATGATAGAGCAGTTTTGAATGATTTAGGTAAAAAAATATTGGGGCTAGAAAAATATTAAATTGGTTGATGGTTGATAGTAGATGATTGATAATTATTTTTGTTACTATAAATTGCTAACCATCAATCATCAACTATCAACCGTCAACCATCACCCAACCGACTAAAATTTATGACTACTACGCTTAACAACGGCATTTCAATGCCACTTTTAGGTCTTGGCGTGTATGATATGTATGGCGTAGAAGGAGAACGCGCCGTATCGAATGCTTTAGAAATTGGTTATCGCTTGATTGATACTGCCGCGATGTATAATAATGAAACAGAAATCGGTAATGCTGTTCGACAAAGCGGAATTGCGCGTCAAGATATTTTTATCACTACTAAAGTTGATAACACCGATCAAGGTTATGATAAGACTTTACGCGGATTTGATGCAAGTCTGAAAAAAATTAATTGCGATTATATTGATTTGTATTTATTGCACTGGCCACTCAAAGCGACACGAAAAGATACTTGGAAGGCTATGGAAAAATTTTATTTAGATAAAAGAGTGCGTGCTATCGGCGTCGCTAATTATTTAGAACCGTTTTTGAATGAATTGGAAACTTATTCTGAAATTGTACCGGCAGTGAATCAAGTGGAGTTTAGTCCGTATTTATTTCTTTCGGATTTATTGCAACATTGTCAAAATAAAAAAATTCAACTGCAAGCCTATACGCCTTTAGTGCGCGGATTGCGGATGAATGACCCGAAACTTTTAGCAATTGCTAAAAAATATGAAAAAAGCCCTGCGCAAATTATTTTGCGTTGGGCTTTGCAGCATGGCGTTTCTACTATTCCGAAATCATCGAACCCGAAGCGACTAAAAGAAAATTTTGATATTTTTGATTTTGAAATTTCTATTGCCGATATGGGTAAAATGGATACTTTTAACGAAAATTTTAGAGTCGTTGAGAATCCGATGGAGTTATTTTGATAGACTTACTGACGTTAGACTTACTGACAATGGATAAATAAGTCCAATTTCATTAAGTCTAACGTCAGTAAGTCTAACGTCCGGTGTCCAATTTTTTCCACTCCATATTTTGAATTTCATTTTCGAGCCAATTTTCAAACATCATTAATTCTTTAGGTGCATCGTAATTATTGGCGACGCGATTACCTTTTTTTCCCATGCGTACATAACTAATCGTTGAAGGAATATCAGTAAGGGTACTGCCATCAACTGGATATTTCTCGCTGAACGCATTGAAAGCGGATTTAGCTGCTTCTTGCTGAAGACGAGAAATAAAATCGTTAGAAACGTGCGCTTCGAACTTTCCAATTTTTTCTACAAAAGCAAAACCGGTATAGGTCGCCGTTCCGTTGTCAAACACTTTCAATTCATACGAGGGACATTTGCCGAAACAAGGTGTGCGTTTTAACATCGCTACAACGTTTTGTTCAATATCGGAAGGCATCGTAGATTTTCCGGTCGTTGACGGTTTAAGATTAGATACAGGCGTTGGAGCAGGTTTCATAATATCGGTCGTATTTTTATTGACGGCATTAGTTGTTGAAATTTTTTTGCTGCAAGCAAAAAATATTAAGCACGACAGAAAAATCAAAGAAGAAAATTTTTGAAACATTTTTTTATTTTTTTATTTTTTTGAAAAAAATTTTCACTCACAAAATTAATCTTAAAAACACTGATTCAATATTTTTTTTCAAAAAACTCGAACATAAAAATTGAGCGCGACAATTTTCATTTTTCATTGTTCACTATTCCGGTAAACACTTCACGCCTAATTGTTTCATTCTGCTGATGCCGGCATCTAAAAAATCATCTTGACCAACAAACTTACCGTCTTGAATTTAATTATTTCATACCAAATAGTTTTGAGGATGATTGCACGCTTTTTTTTATTATTAGATGCTAATTATATTCGGTTTTGGTCTGGGAATTAATTTAGAACTCACTTAAAATAAAAAATCGCGTAGAGAAAAATAAAATTCTCTACGCGATTTTTTTCACACCCAATACACAACTCATAGCTGCGTCTCAATTTTTTCTGAACTTATGGACCATTTACAGGTATCAAGTTTTATAACAATCAAGCACTACACGCCATACAATCCGGATCATCTAAAGAGCAGGCTTGCGGGAACGATGTGATGTTTTCCGCAGTTAGCGTCGGTACGACATCAAAATTTAATTTTATTTGAGCCGGATTATTTTCCTCCCTTGCCAATTCTCTTGAAGCAATTTCAACGGTTTCATTTCTTCCACCGGTAACGCGCTGATGTTTAGCCGAAAGCGTAAATTTAATCGGATCTGCTGCCGGACGTGTGCGCAAATAGTACATACCGGTTTTCAAACCTTTTTGCCAAGCGTAGAAGTGCATCGAAGTCAGTTTAGCAAACGTTGCGCTTTCCATAAATAAATTCAGCGATTGACTTTGACAAATAAATGCGCCGCGATCGGCTGCCATATCAATCAAAGTTTTCATCGAAAGTTCCCACGATGTTTTGTATAAACTTTTTACGGAATCCGGAATACCTTCGATGTTTTGAACAGAACCATTTGCAGCTATGATGACTTCGCGCGTCTCATCGTTCCACAAACCGAGTTGTACTAAATCGTTTAACAAATGTTTATTCACGACGATATGCTCGCCCGAAAGTGTGCGACGTGTATAAATGTTAGTCGTATAAGGTTCAAAACATTCGTTGTTGCCGAGAATTTGTGAAGTGGATGCAGTCGGCATTGGTGCTAAAAGCAGTGAATTTCTCGCGCCTACTTTCTGAACTCTTGTACGCAAACTTTCCCAATCCCAACGTTTAGATGGTTTCACGCCCCACATATCAAATTGAAACTCGCCTTTACTCAACGGTGAACCTTTAAAACTTTCATAAGCACCGAGTTTTTCCGCTAAGTTGACGGATTCTGTCATCGCGGCAAAATAAATTGTCTCAAAAATATCTTTATTCAATTGTTTCGCTTCTGCAGAATCGAATGCCATGCGCATCAAAATAAAAGCATCGGCAAGACCTTGAACGCCGAGACCAATTGGACGGTGACGGAAATTTGATGTACGTGCTTCTTCGACCGGGTAATAATTGATATCAATAATTTTATTCAAATTGCGCGTCGCAACTTGAGTGATTTCAAATAATTTTTGAAAATCAAAATCTTGACGTTTTTTATCTACGAATTTCGGCAAGGAAAGAGACGCTAAATTACAAACCGCGACCTCATCTTTGGAAGTGTATTCCATAATTTCGGTACACAAATTGGAAGAACGAATGGTACCGAGATTTTTTTGGTTCGATTTTTTATTTGCAGCATCTTTGAATAAAATATATGGCGTTCCTGTTTCTATTTGCGATTCTAAAATTTTGTGCCACAACTCCCGCGCCGGAACAGTTTTACGCGCCAAACCTTGTTTTTCGTATTTATGATAAGTCGCCTCAAATTCGCCGCCGTACATATCGAATAAATTTCTTGCTTCATCGGGACAAAAGAGTGACCAAAGCTCATCGTTTTTCACGCGCTCCATGAATAAATCCGGAATCCAAAGTGCATAAAATAAATCGCGCGCGCGCATTTCTTCTTTGCCGTGATTTTTTTTCAATTCCAAAAATTCAAAAATATCGCTGTGCCAAGGTTCAAGATAAACGGCAAATGCGCCTTTTCTTTTT
>JAYTIA010000434.1:0-1538 GCA_043732145.1 Saprospiraceae bacterium | reverse complement strand
CAATTTATTGCGTGATGCAATTAGATTTATTGTATTGGTATCGTCAACGTGTAAAAACGCAACTACCGAATCTAAAAGAATTTCCGATGGTGACTGTTCAGTTACCGATTTATAACGAACAGTTTGTTTCTGAACGTTTGATTGATAACATCATCAAATTAGAATATCCGAAAAACAAACTCGAAATTCAAGTCCTTGACGATTCGAATGATGAAACTATTGAAATCGTTGCTCGCAAAGTAGCGGAATATCAATCACAAGGTTTCAATATTCAACACATTCGTCGCACCGACCGTACAGGTTTCAAAGCCGGTGCTTTGAAATATGGTTTAACACTTACCGACAGCGAGTTCGTTGCCATTTTCGATGCTGACTTTTTACCGAATACCGATTTTTTACTGAAAACAATTCCGCATTTTTATAAAGACCCGAAAATTGGTGTCGTACAAACACGTTGGGAACATTTGAACGAAGATTTTTCTTTGCTCACGCGTTTACAAGCGATGCAATTGAACGTGCATTTTGCGATCGAGCAAGTTGGCAGACAAAGTGGTGGATTTTGGCTGCAGTTTAACGGTACTGCTGGCGTTTGGCGCAGAAAAACAATCGAAGATGCCGGTGGTTGGCACTCGGATACATTGACAGAAGATTTAGATTTAAGCTATCGCGCTCAATTGAAAGGTTGGAAAATTGATTTCTTGGAAGACGTTGGCACACCGGCAGAATTACCGGCAGAAATGAACGGCTTAAAAGCACAACAATTCCGTTGGATGAAAGGCGGTGCGGAAAACGCACGCAAACTTCTGAAATTAGTTTGGGGTTCTACTTTGAGTACGTCACAAAAAATTCACGCCTCGCAACACTTATTGGCAAGTGGTGTATTTATGACTTTACTTGTTGCTGCAATTGTGAGTGTCCCGCTTGTTTTCTTTTTAGATGATTTTTTATTCGACACTAAAATATTTTTCGTATCGCTTTCCGGTTTATTTTCAATCGTCTTATTGAGTTTAACTGCTAATATGCAGCCTTATAATTTACATGGCGAAACGAAATTCCACAGATTTTTGTATCTCATCGGTATTTTTCCGATATTTCTATCCATGATGATGGGTATGTGCGTTCATAACACGATTGCTGTGATTGAAGGTTATTCAGGACGCAAGTCCGATTTCGTGCGCACTCCTAAATACGGTTTGTCCGGTAAAAGCGGTTCGTTTTTGCAACAGGCTTATTTAACGCGCCGTTTACCGATTTCTACTTTCGTCGAAGGTTTTTTGGCAATGTACTTCGGTTTTGGTTTATACTTGAGCATAGAAACAGGTGTACATGAATTTCAAATTTTTCATGCCATGTTGACTTTTGGTTTTGGTGCTATTTTCTTTTATTCTGTGCGTCATAATTTTATGGCACAAGCAGCGTAAATGGTTGATGGTTGATAATTAAATTGAAAATCTTTTTTGAAAATCTTTTTTGAAAATCTTTTTTGAAAATCTTTTTTGAAAATCTTTTTTGAAAATCTTTTTTGAAAATCTTTTTTG
>JAYTIA010000433.1:0-1544 GCA_043732145.1 Saprospiraceae bacterium | reverse complement strand
ATCCGTTTTCTGTTACCGTTGATATTTTGACGGATACTGACCCGACGGAAACTTCTTGGCAGTTAACGGACGCGGACGGAAAAATTATTGTAAAAAGCGGCGGCTACACCACCGCCGGCAATCACTACAAAACTTCTTTGTGTTTGGATACCTCGAAGTGTTACACTTTCACAATTTTCGATAGTTTCGGCAACGGTTTAAACGGCAGTGTTTTAAAAGGCAATTACAACATCACAACCGGCGACGGCAAATTATTGGCTTACGGCAAAAAAACGAATTTCGGATTTAAAGAATCGCGCACGTTTTGTGCAAAATTCCCCTGCAACGTCACTGCCGATGTTTCAAGTTTACCGACTTGTTCTGCCGGACGTGCCGACGGCGTTATCATTTGTAGAGCAAAAGGCGGCACACCCGGTTATGCTTATTCACTTGACGGTGTTACGTTTACCCCAAATTCACAATTTACGCAACTCAAATCCGGAAAATATACAGTCACTGTGCGCGATACAAACGATTGCCGCGTCGTTCAACCGATTACAATCAGCAACGACTCAACTAAAGAATTAATTACGATTGATATTTACACGGATAGTAATCCGCAAGAAACATTTTGGAGTTTGTTGGATACGGCTCGAAATATCGTAGCAAGCGGCGACGGTTATACAGATAGGAATAAGCATTTCATCTCAAATTGGTGTTTAGATACGGCGCAATGTTATACATTTATTATTTACGACCGCTACGGCGATGGCATGAACGGCGGTAATTACACGATTAAAAACGGACGCGATTCTGTTTTGGCGCAACTCATCAATCCGTTATTCGGTCGAAGAGAAGACAACGTTTTTTGCCCGAAAAAAACAATATCAAAACCAAATGCCGTTAATGACGTATCGAAAAATATTTTGCGTTTCGTCGCTACACCAAATCCTTTCGATAAATATTGTGAAGTTGAATTATTCGGCATCGAACAAAAAGAGCGTGTCACGTTGAATGTTTTTGATGTGCAAGGAAAATTAATCACAACTTCCACACTCGCCCGATACAATGATACGATGCGCGGCATTATTATTTTAGATGAAGCACCGACGGGAATTTATTTTATAAAAATGAAAGACCTACCGAATGAAAAAGCTTTTAAGTTGGTGAAAGAGTGATAAAACAAAATGAAAAATTACAAGCCTGAACCGGTATAAAATAATTATTCAAAAATTAGTCTCATAACATTATTATAAAGAAAACTAACATTTTATTGTATTTTTGTTATCGAAGTTTTGGATTTTCGATTTTAAAATCTTTGTAATTATTTAGCACTTATAAAATATGCCGGCTTTAAACTTTAGCATTAAATAGTTGTCAAACTTTAACCATTTTAGTAAGTTTAAACTTTTAAATAACGATTTTTTATTATTTTCTTAGTACCTTACAACCTTTAATTTTTTGTATCAAATACATTTACAAATTTAACCTTTATGGCTTTAAAGGAACTCGAAAAAAAACGACAGATAGCTGATTTGACATTAAAAAAAATAAACTCTGTAAGC
>JAYTIA010000432.1:0-4298 GCA_043732145.1 Saprospiraceae bacterium | reverse complement strand
TTTTTCCAATTTTCAGACAAATGTGATAAGTTAATCTGCTCGAACATATCATTCGGCACATCAGAGGCGTGATTATCCAATCGTTCTCGCCAATTTTTTTCCCAATTTGTAAAATTATCGGACATAATATTTAGGTATTAGGTATTGTGTATTAAGTATTAGGTATCAATTTTTCAAATACCTAATACCTAATAAGCTAATACCTAAAAATATAATTTCTTCATTTGCATTTGCAGCATTTGCCGCGCCTTTGTTAGTTGCGACCGCGATGTACTTTCTTCAATTCCTAATTGCCCCGCGATTTCTCGATGTGAAAAATCTTCAAAAACATACAAATTAAATACCGTTCTGTAGCCGTCGGGTAAAGAACTGATGAGTTTTAAAATTTCTTGTTCCGAAAGCCGAGAAATAGCTGTCGGTTCTTCAGTTGCTTCAATTGTATTTTCTAAACCAATCAATTCATTTTTAAAACTTGATTTTTGAATATCGCGCAGTGCTGTGTTGACTACGATGCGTCGAATCCATCCTTCAAATGAACCGTTGCCTTGAAAAGATTGAATGTTATTATAAATTTTCACAAACGCATCTTGCAATATATCTTCTGCTTCCAAGCGATGACGAGCATAACGCAGGCAAACAGTCATCATTTTGCCGGCAAATCGTTCAAAAACGATGCGTTGGCAATGACGGTCTTCTTGTTTACAACCTTTTATGAGTTCATCTTCCGTCACAAAGTTTCATTTAATTTATGAGATACATTAACTTTTAAAAATGCTGCACTAAACAATGAATAATGAACAGCGGAAGTGAAGAAAAAATTGAAACAAAACACGATCGCAAGGGAGAAAATGAGTTTCAAGATCGATAATTTTAGTGAATTTAATGAATTTGCTGTGCCTAAATTTTTTGGTTTTACAAATTTATACAAAATTTCTAAAACATCAACAATAATATTAATCTTAATTTTTCAATTATTATTTACACGAAACCCTTCTTGCAAAGTTTCGCCACGCAAAATAAGTTTTTCATTATAATAAGGTGTACAAGGTAAAGGTTGACAATAACATCTATCGTCGTTAACGGGAACGAATAACTTAAAATTACCGATTTTCTTTATCTCATATTCAATGCGTTTATTTGAATATTCTACATTTTTATTTGCGCCTTCCACATCTTTTGAGCGATAAAACGTTTGACTATCAGGTGCAAGCGGCTTTAAAAATCGAATTTCAGGTGCATCGTGTCGTAAAAATAAAAATTGTTTGAAATGTAGGACAAAAAGCAATCCAACAAAAATAGACGGCGAGATAAGCGGTAATAGTATAGCGGTTTTTTTTTCGGTCTTCCGAATTATCGTGTTTATTTTCCGGAGTTTTAAAAAAAAATTATCTAAAAAAAGAATTGGCGAAAGTGCTGCAGTAATGATAAAAGGAAAACCGAAACGCACATCAGGAGCAGTGAAAAGCCAAAAACACGTACCGATAAAAGAAGTGAACCAAATAATTAAAAAATCATTGCTGATGCGTAAATTTTTATTGAAATAGTACTCTAACCCAAATAAAATCGGACTTGCGAATGCTAAGGCAATCATTATACGCCAAGTGATACTGATATTTTTGTACCAAATCGGGAACCATTCAATTATAGGCATTTTTCCAATTTGCGAAAAATTCGTACTTGCTATTTTCGCCCAATCAGTAACTGATCTGCGTTCGAAATCTACAGCCGAAATTGGTATTTTCCAATCCGGATTAAAAATATCAATACTTGGAAACGGAAAAATTAAATAGCCGGACAAAAAATAATTTCTGATGAGCCAAGGTAATATAATGAATACGGCAGTAGCAAAAGCGTATAGTAGTAAACGTTTATCAAAAGTATTTTTAAATCGGAATAACAATAAAATCGGCAGCAACAAAATTGGTAAAGAACTTAACTTAACAGTCAGTATGTAAACCGCAATGATTATAAAAACGACAATCAAGTCGGAAGAAAAAAGCAGCTTGCTTTTTTGTTCGGGTGCATTTAAAGCAATTAAATAACGAATAAACAAATAAAACGGTAATAAACCGGCTGCTAAATCGGTAGTCGGATAGGGTACGCGCGCATCAATAAATAAAATCGAAAAAGTACCCAATAAAAATATAAAAACCGAAAGAACATCCGGAAGTTTTCTGTTCCTCTCCAAGAAAATGGTCAAAATAAAATACAAAAAAACGATACCGAAAAAACTATTGATGGCGTAAATCGGCTGATTGAAAAACTGAGAAAAGGAAAATCCTGCGGTTAAATTAAATAAATTCGGATTAAAAGCTAATCGCCCATGCAAATTGCCGAGACCGGGAACGACTGCATATTCCTCAATCCATTTCAGTGCTTGAATATGATACAAACCGCTATCGTAGTGAATCGGCACCGAGGCTGCCAAAAAATAAATAATGAGCGCGAAAGGAAGCGTGTAACCGGTAGCTTTAGTATAATAAACTGTATATATTTTTTCTTTAAAAACACATGTCAATGCTACACAAACGACAAATAAAATTAAAAAAGGTTTGAAATCGGTTTTAAACAACAGGGAGTAAGCGGTAAAAAAAGTATTAACAAGTGCCATCCCTACAAAAATAAAATCGGTAGGTATTAATGTTTGTTCAGCATTTAATGCTGTCAAAAAAGTCTTTCCGGCAATAAAGCAGATAAACAATATTAGAATGGATATGCAGCAGATAAGCAACATATTTCAAGATAAAAAAACCTCGACGAGACGTAAAGACTTGACGAAGTTAATGAAATAAAAGTTAATATTCAGAATTTGTAATTAGTTATCGTCTTCTATCAATCGCAAATTTAGGATAGATAGAAATTATATCATGACAAAAATCTTCTACAGTAATTTTTGAAATCACGCAACCCATAACAATCATCACTGAATTTTTATCGTTAGTGAAATTTTCAGCGATAGTGCGCACATTTTTATCTTTCAAAGCGACCAATGCTTGAAAAGCATAGCAACGCACTACCGGATTTTTATGTGTAAGCAGTGAAAGCAATTCTTCATGCGTCGCTTTTTCAACCAGCAAATTATAATCCGCCCATAAAGGCGATGGCAAACCGGCGAAACCGATAGTTGAAGTTTCAATTTTATTGCCGTATTCCAAATTGTCGGCTAAAGTTTGTATTTCCGGACGAAGTGTTACGGGTTGTGCCATGATGTTCAAAGATAAAAATTGAACGCATAAAATTGTAAAAATAAAACGAAATATCTTATACATTAGGATTTTTTTTAAAAAACAATTGTCTTTGTGATGTCTAAATTGACATTTACCATTAAGACGTTGTTTTTTCGATTAGTTTTGCACCGTTTTTTATTTTAACTTAGATTTAACGGATATTGGCTTTGAGCTAAGCATTTCTTCTTAAAGGCTTAAAGCTCAAAACTCAAAGTTCAAAACGCATGACTATATCTTTTCCGATTGATACCGTAGATTTTTCTAAAAATAATTTAATCCCCGCCATCATCCAAGATGCCGTAACGCGACAAGTTTTGATGTTGGGTTATATGAATCAGGATGCACTCAAACAAACTTGTGATACAGGTATCGTTACTTTTTTCAGTCGCTCAAAAAATCGTTTGTGGACGAAAGGCGAAACGAGCGGTAATTTTTTAAACGTTGTAACTATTAAAAATGATTGCGATGCCGATAGTTTACTAATTTCGGTGAACCCGAAAGGTCCGACTTGTCATACAGGCTCTGATACTTGTTGGAACGAAACGAACAAACAAAAACCCGCTGATTTTTTACAGCATTTAGAAAACGTGATTCAATCGCGTAAAAACGATAATCCTGATACTTCGCCGAGTTATACGGCAAAGCTTTTGTCACGCGGCATCAATAAAGTGGCGCAAAAAGTGGGAGAAGAAGCCGTGGAATTAGTCATTGAAGCTAAAGACGACAACAAAGAGTTATTTTTAGGTGAAGCTGCCGATTTAATGTATCACTATATTGTTTTACTCGCAGCCAAAAATTTTACGCTGGCAGATGTTGTTGAAGTTTTGAGAAAAAGACATAAATAATGGCTAACTATTAAGTTTTGTTTTTTATCTCAACGCGATATTTTAAAGTGATTGATTCTCCTTTTTTTAATTTAAAATTCAAAGTTTTTTTTCCGTTGGTGAAAATTTTCTCGCCTAACGGATTCACTGCAAATAAACCGTAACCGCGTGCGTGCCAATAGGTAGGATAATTTATATTTTGAGGATTGTCGTAAATAATAATGTCAATATTTTCTTGTCCGATTTT